>NZ_JACFYV010000419.1:0-1438 GCF_016759955.1 Burkholderia sp. KCJ3K979 | reverse complement strand
GTGCTCGAAAGAGAACCGGCGCACAGGTGCTGCATGGCTGTCGTCAGCTCGTGTCGTGAGATGTTGGGTTAAGTCCCGCAACGAGCGCAACCCTTGTCCTTAGTTGCTACGCAAGAGCACTCTAAGGAGACTGCCGGTGACAAACCGGAGGAAGGTGGGGATGACGTCAAGTCCTCATGGCCCTTATGGGTAGGGCTTCACACGT
Organism: Burkholderia sp. KCJ3K979; assembly: GCF_016759955.1. Lineage (NCBI taxonomy): Bacteria > Pseudomonadati > Pseudomonadota > Betaproteobacteria > Burkholderiales > Burkholderiaceae > Burkholderia > Burkholderia sp. KCJ3K979. The sequence goes on along the minus strand of NZ_JACFYV010000419.1, from coordinate 1,233 downwards.
CATACAATGGTCGGAACAGAGGGTTGCCAACCCGCGAGGGGGAGCTAATCCCAGAAAACCGATCGTAGTCCGGATTGCACTCTGCAACTCGAGTGCATGAAGCTGGAATCGCTAGTAATCGCGGATCAGCATGCCGCGGTGAATACGTTCCCGGGTCTTGTACACACCGCCCGTCACACCATGGGAGTGGGTTTTACCAGAAGTGGCTAGTCTAACCGCAAGGAGGACGGTCACCACGGTAGGATTCATGACTGGGGTGAAGTCGTAACAAGGTAGCCGTATCGGAAGGTGCGGCTGGATCACCTCCTTTCCAGAGCTTCTCGCACAAGTTGAGCGCTCACGCTTATCGGCTGTAAATTAAAGACAGACTAGCTGTCTGCGGTTTAAACCGGTTCATGCCGGCCGCTTTCAATAATCTTCAATGACAAACATTCGAATGATGATTGTTCGAGTCTTTGTCATTGGCGATTGAGCCAGTCAGAGGATATCAACAGATATCGGCTGTCGTTCTTTAACAATCTGGAAGAAGTAAGTAATTTGGATAGCGGAAGCGTCTTGAGATGGACGTGGAAGTTATCCGGGTTGTGATTGTATCGATGTATCTCAAGATGATTCGAACTCTAAGTTTGACTCAATTGGAATACGGCACAACGCGAGAACTCAACCTGTAACGAGACAGACTCGTTATAGGGTCAAGCGAACAAGTGCATGTGGTGGATGCCTTGGCGATCACAGGCGATGAAGGACGCGGTAGCCTGCGAAAAGCTACGGGGAGCTGGCAAACGAGCTTTGATCCGTAGATGTCCGAATGGGGAAACCCACTCCTTTTGGAGTATCCATGGCTGAATACATAGGCCATGCGAAGCGAACGCGGTGAACTGAAACATCTAAGTAACCGCAGGAAAAGAAATCAACCGAGATTCCCAAAGTAGTGGCGAGCGAAATGGGATGAGCCTTGCACTCTTTATTTGTATTGTTAGCCGAACGCTCTGGAAAGTGCGGCCATAGCAGGTGATAGCCCTGTAGGCGAAAACAGTATGAAAGAACTAGGTGTGCGACAAGTAGGGCGGGACACGTGAAATCCTGTCTGAAGATGGGGGGACCATCCTCCAAGGCTAAATACTCGTGATCGACCGATAGTGAACCAGTACCGTGAGGGAAAGGCGAAAAGAACCCCGGGAGGGGAGTGAAATAGATCCTGAAACCGCATGCATACAAACAGTCGGAGCCTCG
>NZ_JACFYV010000418.1:0-1455 GCF_016759955.1 Burkholderia sp. KCJ3K979 | reverse complement strand
GTGCGCAGGTTCACGTTCACCGGCACGCTCGCGTCCTTCAGCGTCAGGTGCGCCGGCTGGTTCTCCTCGTGGTTCGTGTTCGAGATGAACACCGACGACAGCCGGTCGAACGTCAGCTTGCCGTCCGGCTTCGGATACGCGATCGGCTCGCACTGCGACGCCGGCTTCAGCATCTCGTGGTCCGCGTGCTGGTGATGCAGCGTCCACGGCACGTTGCCGCCCATCACCTTCTGCTCGAGCCCCACCATCAGCGTGCCCAGGTACAGGCCCTTGGCCATCCACTGCTTGAAGTTGCGCGCGCGGTACAGCTCCGTGTACAGCCACGATTGCTTGAACGCGTCCGGGTACGCATTGAGCTCGTCCGACTGGCGGCCGGCCTGCACCGCGTCGAATGCGGCGTCCGCTGCCAGCATGCCGGTCTTGATCGCCGCGTGGCTGCCCTTGATCCGCGACGCGTTCAGGAAGCCCGCGTCGTCGCCGATCAGCGCGCCGCCCGGGAACACCGTCTTCGGCAGCGACAGCAGGCCGCCCGCCGTGATCGCGCGTGCGCCGTACGACACGCGCTTGCCGCCTTCGAGGAACGCGCGGATCGACGGATGCGTCTTGTAGCGCTGGAATTCCTCGAACGGCGACAGGTACGGGTTCGTGTAGCCCAGGCCCACCACGAAGCCGACCACCACCTGGTTGTTGTCCATGTGATACAGGAACGAGCCGCCGTACGTGTCGGACTTCAGCGGCCAGCCGGCCGTGTGGATCACGAGGCCCGGCTTGTGCTTGGCCGGGTCGATTTCCCACAGTTCCTTGATGCCGATCCCGTACGCCTGCGGATCGGCGTTCGCGTCGAGCTTGAACTTCGAGATCAGCTGGCGGCCGAGGTGGCCGCGGCAGCCTTCGGCGAACAGCGTGTACTTCGCATGCAGCTCCATGCCGAGCTGGAAGTTCTCGGTCGGCTCGCCGTCCTTGCCCACGCCCATGTTGCCGGTGGCGACGCCTTTGACCGAACCGTCGTCGTTGTAAAGAATTTCCGCGGCGGGGAAGCCGGGGAAGATCTCCACACCGAGCGCCTCGGCCTGTGCCCCAAGCCAGCGCGTGACGTTGCCGAGCGAAATCACGTAGTTGCCGTGGTTCTTGAAGTTGTCCGGCAGCGCCCAGTTCGGCGTGGTCACCGCGCTCTTCTCGGACAGGAACAGGAAACGGTCTTCCGTCACCTCGACGTCGAGCGGTGCGCCGCGCTCCTTCCAGTCGGGAAACAGCTCGGTGATCGCGCGCGGGTCCATCACCGCGCCCGACAGGATGTGCGCGCCGATCTCGGAACCCTTCTCGAGCACGCACACGCCGATCTCGGTGCCTTTCTCGGCGGCCAGCTGCTTGAGCCGGATCGCGGCAGACAGCCCGGCCGGGCCGCCGCCGACGATCACGACGTCGTATTCCATCGATTCGCGCGGGCCGTATTGC
>NZ_JACFYV010000417.1:0-1456 GCF_016759955.1 Burkholderia sp. KCJ3K979 | reverse complement strand
ATCTGAGCGCGGCCACGTCGCCGCAGTCGACGGGTGCGTTGTCGGGCGTCACGGGGTCGACCGTGAACCTCGGCGGCAATGTGCTGACGCTCGGCGGCTCGGGCAGCGGCACGTACGGCGGCACGATCGCCGGCACGGGCGGCAGCCTGACGCTGGCGGGCACGGGTACCGAAACGCTCAACGGGACGAACACGTACACGGGCGGCACGACCTTGAGCGGCGGCGGCACGCTGCTCGCCGGCAACGGTTCGGCGCTCGGCACGGGCGCGCTGAACACGAGCGGCGCGGGCGGCACGCTCGGCACCAGCGTGGCCGGCACGACGCTGACCAACGCGATCAATCTCGGCGCGGGTTCGACGTTGACGGTTGGCGGTGCGAACAATCTGGGCCTGGGCGGCGCGATCGGCGGCAGCGGCAACCTGGCGGTGAACGGCCCGTCGACGACGACGCTCACCGGCGCGGGCACGTACACCGGCAACACGACGATCGGCAACGGCAGCACGCTGGCGGTCGGCGCGGGCGGCAGCCTGTCGGCCGGCAGCGCGGTCGATCTGTCGGGTACGGGCGCCACGCTGGATCTGAGCGCGGCCACGACGCCGCAGACCACGGGCGCCGTGTCGGGCGTGTCGGGTTCGACCGTGAATCTCGGCAGCAACACGCTGACGCTGGCCGGTGCCGGTAACGGCACGTACGGCGGCACCGTGGCCGGCACGGGCGGCTTGACGTTGTCGGGCAGCGGCACGCAAACGCTGACGGGCAACAACTCGTACACCGGTGCGACGACGATCAACAGCGGCACGCTGGCGATCGGCGCGGGCGGCAGCCTCTCCGGTAGCAGCCCGCTGAGCCTGACCGGTGCGGGCGCGACCTTCGACGTCAGCGGCGCGACGACGCCGCAAACGACAACCGCGCTGTCGGGCGTCGCCGGTTCGACGGTGAACCTGGGCGGCAACAACCTGACGCTCGGCGGGTCGGGCAGCGGCACGTTCGGCGGCACGATTGCCGGCACGGGTGGCAGCCTGACGTTGGGCGGCACGGGCACCGAGACGCTGACCGGTCCGAACACGTATTCGGGCGGCACGAACCTGACCGGTGGCGGCACGCTGGTCGCCGGCAGCAACACGGCGCTCGGTACCGGCACGCTCAACGCGAGCGGTGCGGGCGGCACGCTGGCAGCCGGCACGCCGGGCACGACGCTCGCCAATGCGGTGAACCTCGGGACGGGGGCGACGCTGACGGTGAGTGGCCCTAACAGCCTCGACCTGACCGGCGCGATCTCGGGGAGCGGCACGCTCGCGGTCAACGGTCCGGCGACGACGACGCTGTCGGGGGCGAACACCTACACCGGCGGCACGAGCGTCACCGGCGGCGGCACGCTGGTGGCCGGCACGCCGACCGCACTCGGCAGCGGCACGCTGAGCGTCGGCGGCACCGGCGGCACGCTCGGGGCCAGCGT
>NZ_JACFYV010000416.1:0-1457 GCF_016759955.1 Burkholderia sp. KCJ3K979 | reverse complement strand
CGAGCGCGGCCGGGAAGCGGTTTTCGGGCGCGAGCCGGTAGTCGAGCGAGAACGAACGCACGCCCGCGCGCTTCGTCAGCCCGAACACCAGCGGCCGATGGGTTTTCGTCGAACAGAAGTAGTAACCGCCGCCGTGGAAATACAGCAGCGTGCGGCCCGGCCCGCGCCCCGCGGCCGCATCGGTGCGTTCGAGCCATTCGCCGCGCAGCGGCGCATCGCCAGCGCCATAGCACTGCCGCAGCCGGTAGCCCGACGGCGGGCGGCGCGGCACGAACATCCGCAGGTCGGTAAAGCGCCGGGCACGCGCGGGGTCGAGCACCTCGCGCGTGGTCTCCGGACGAAACTGCCAGCGCAGCAGCCAGCAGGCGAACTTGCTTTGCCAACTCATCGGACGCACTCCGTCATCACAGTGTGACGATGGTACGTTCAAACGTTCCCGCGTCGCTCGACAGGTGCCTCTACATCAAACGCCGGCGCTCAGTTCGCCGGCATCACCTGGCCGCGGATCTCGCCGGACGGGTGTTCCTTCGTATGAATGTTGAAGTACCACTTGCCGCCCATCAGGTCGGTGACCTGCTCGTCGGTGAGCGCCTTCGAACCCTTGATCGGGCTCGTCAGTTCGTCCTTCGGAATCGGCACCTGCACGCCAGCGTTCTGGCCGACCGGCGCGGGCCCGTGGAAATGCGCGGCGGTGGCCGGGCCCGAGAGGTGTTCGTAAGTGACCGTCCACTGCAGCATGTGGGTGGCCGTGTCGTAGGTGGCGGCGACGGTGCCCGAGCCCTTGGTCGCCGTCGGCGGCACTTCGCTCGACGGCTGCAGACTGGCGGACAGGCGCACCGTTTCGGCGGCGGCGCTGCCGGCGGCCAGCACGCCCGCCAATAACGCGACCTGGAGCAAACGCAGCTTGAGCATGGATTCTCCTTGTACGACGTGGTACGCCGCGCGAGCGGCGGCGTCACCCCTGATGGTAGTCGATCGGCGCCCGCTCCGGCAGACTGCCGGAACCTGGAAGAGACCTTTGCAGCATGGCCTCTGAATCCGTGCGCGGCCTTTCGCTACACTTCGTTTCACAGTTGCTTGTTTCCTTCGTCCGAAGGAGTCTGCGAGTATTCACGCGGCCGCCCCGGCCGCGTTTTTTTTGCGTGTCCCGAACGACACGCGGCATGCCGCACGCGGATTCCGCTTTTCCGCTCCATCCATTACCAAGCAGCACGAAGCGTTTCTCTTCGCGCACACGTCGCGACCGACGCGCGTCCCGCCAGTCACCAGGACGAGACAGCGTCCCCCCATGTTGTCGCGATACGTGTAATACGTTATTGCGCCAAGCCGGGTCGACACGTGTTTTCCTGCGCAGGAAAATGTTCGCGTGTTGTCGTGACTGGAAAGTGAACCGTGCCGGCCCGTCCCCCGATGCCCTGCCCGACCCGCCCCGTCCGTGTCCGCCCGCTGCTGGCGGG
>NZ_JACFYV010000415.1:0-1488 GCF_016759955.1 Burkholderia sp. KCJ3K979 | reverse complement strand
CTCGACACGAGCGCGCGGCACTGGGAGCGCATCCTGCACGTGAACCTGTGGGGCGTGATCCACGGCTCGCGGCTGTTCGCGCAGCAGATGGCCGCGCGCGGCACCGGCGGGCACATCGTCAACACCGCGTCGGCCGCCGCGTTCGGCCCGTCGCGCGACCTGCCCGCGTATGCGACGACGAAGGCGGCGGTGCTGATGCTCAGCGAATGCATGCGCGCGGAACTCGCGGAGCAAGGCATCGGCGTGACGGCCGTGTGCCCGGGTTTCGCGGAAACCGGAATCATGGCGTCGACGCACTACGCGGGCGCCAACGCACAGGATGAAGCGCGGCTGCGCAAGCGCGCGACGAAGCTGTACCAGATGCGCGGCCTGAAACCGGAAACCGTCGCGCAGGCGATGGTCGACGGCGTGCTGCGCAACCGCCCCGTCGTCGCGGTCGGCGGCGAAGCGCACGCGCTGCGCTTCGTCGGTCGCTTCATGCCGTGGCTCGGCCGGATGATCGCCCGCGTCAGCATGGCATCGCATTGACGGCGCACGACGCCGCACAGGGAGACAACATGACCGATACCGCCGACTATCACAAGATCAAGGCCCGGCACGTGAAGTTCGACTTCAGCGACACGCCGGTCACCTGGGTACCGAACGATCCGGGCAGCACGCACATCATCAACACGCTGAACCTGCTCTTTCCGGAAGGCGAGCTGTGGTTCTGCCGCGTGTACAACAAGGCGCTGCCGCTGATCACCGATGCACGCCTGCGCGACGAAGCCGAAGGCTTCCTGCGGCAGGAAGCCGTGCATTCGCGCTCGCACGGCGGCGTGCTGAAGCATTACTACGACCGCCACGGCATCGACACGAAGCCGTTTACGCAGAAGCTCAACCGCTTGTTCACGCGCGTGCTGGGCGAGCAGCCGCTGGGGCTGAAGATCGGCCATACGCGCTTCTGGTTGCGGCAGCAGCTGGCCGTGATCGCGTCGCTCGAGCATTTCTTCGGCTATCTCGGCAACTGGGTGCTCAACGCGCACGGGCTCGACGAAGGCCGCGCCGACCCGACGATGGTCGACCTGCTGCGCTGGCATGGCGCCGAGGAAGTCGAGCACCGCACCGTCGCGTTCGACATCTACCGTCATATGGGCGGCACCTATCCGGAGCGCTGCGTGCACATGGCGTTCGTGATCCTGCTGCTGCTCTACTACATCACGACCGGTGCGAAGTTCATGTACCGGCGCGACCCGGACGCCGGCCGCTACCCGGGCTTCGCGCTCGCGTGGTGGCAAGGTTCGCGACGCGGGCACCTGCCGTCGTTCTGGAAGGTGATCGGCGCGGCGCTGCGCTATTTCAAGCCGGGCTATACGCCGCATCACGAAGGTTCGACCGAGCAGGCGCTCGCCTACCTCGCCCGCTCGCCGGCCGCGCAGGCGGCCGCGCACGGCGGCAACTGGGGCGCGGCGAAAGGCGCGTGACCGGGCTTCCGGCCGGCTCGGCGGG
>NZ_JACFYV010000414.1:0-1506 GCF_016759955.1 Burkholderia sp. KCJ3K979 | reverse complement strand
GCCGAACACGGTCCACCATGCGCCGCGCGCGGCGGCGTCGGCTGGCATCGCGACGTGCCAGCCGGCTTGCGCGGCCGATACTGCCGGTGCGCCCGCGTAGTGCGCGGGCACCGCGACGGCGGGCGGCGAATAGGGCGGCAGCGTCGAGCACGCGGTCAGTGCGGCGACGGCGCCGAGGGCGACGATGCGGCGAGCGAACGGGAGCGGATGAGGAAGGCGCATGGCAAGTATCTCGTGAGTCGTCGTCGATGGGTCAGCCGCGGGCGGGCGCCGGAGTGGGTGTTGACGCAGCAGGTGCGACGCCGGCCGCGCGCAGCGGCGGCACGTTGCGCATACCGGTCGCGGACGCTGGCTGCGCGGCCTGCGCGGCCTGCGCGGCCTGCGCGGACGAAGCGGACGAAGCGGACGAAGCGGACGAAGCAGACGAAGCAGACGAAGCCGCAACCGGCGCCGCATCGTGCGAAGTCGACACGATCTTCACGGCTTCCCCGGCCGTGATCGCATCGCCCGGGTTGTCGATCACGCGATTGGTCGCCGCGAGCCCCGCGACGATCTCCACGCGCGTGCCGAAATCCCGCCCGATCTGCACGGTCTTCAGCGCGGTTTGCCCGTTCGCGCCGACGGTGGCGACCGTCACGCCGTTCGGGCGGAACAGCAGCGCGCTCACCGGCAGCTCAAGCGCCGGCGCCGCACTCGGCAAGACGAGATGCGCCTGCGCATACGCACCGGGCATCAGCGCGCCGTCGCGGTTGTCGACGTCGATCTCGACGCGCAGCGTGCGCGTGACGGGATCGATCGCGCCCGCGCTGCGCGCGACATGCGCGACAAAACGCCGCCCCGGATACTGCGGCGTCGTCAGGTAGACGGCCGTGCCGGTCGATACGCCGGTCGCGCTGTCCTGCGGCACGTCGACGAACACGCGCAGCGTGTCCGTCTGTTCGAGATGGAACAGTTCCCCGGACAGGCCCGGGCTGCCCGGCGTGCCGCCCGCGGTGACCAGCGTGCCGACGTCGATGTTGCGCGCGGTGATCACGCCGTCGAACGGCGCGGTGACGGACTCGTACGACACGAGTTCGGCAAGATGCGCGACGTTCGCCTGCGCGGACGCGAGCATCGCGCGCTTCGCGTTCATGTCCGCGACCTTCGTGTCGGTGTCCTGCTGCGACACCGACTGCGTTTTCAGCATGTCCTGCCAACGCTGCGCGGTGGATTTCGCATAGTCGTAGTTCGCCTGCGCACTCGCTTCGTCGGCGCGCGCCTGGCGTAACTGCGCGTCGAGATCGGGCGCCGAGATCTGCGCGAGCGTCTGCCCGGCCTTCACGTGCGTACCGAGATCGACGCTCCAGTGCGCGATATAGCCGCTCGTGCGCGAATAGATCGATGCGTCCGCATACGGCGCCACCGAGCCGGGCAACGTCAGCGTCTGGTCGGCCGGCGCCGCGCCGGGCACGATGACCGACACCGGCAGCGCCTGCTGCGCGGCGACCTGCGCACGCTGCGCGGCGC
>NZ_JACFYV010000413.1:0-1534 GCF_016759955.1 Burkholderia sp. KCJ3K979 | reverse complement strand
TCGTCCGCGCGCTCGTAGCGGTCGTCGTGGCCGATCTGCTGCGCGAGCCCCATCCCGCGCGCGGCGCTGTCGAGATAGCCGGTGACGATGTTCCAGCCCACGCGCCCTTTCGTCAGATGATCGAGCGTCGACATGCGGCGCGCGAACAGGTACGGCGGCTCGTAGGTCAGGTTCGCGGTCACGCCGAAGCCGAGATGCCGCGTGACCTGCGCCATCGCCGGCACGAGCAGCAGCGGATCGTTGACGGGCACCTGCACCGATTCGCGCAGCGCGGCGTCCGGGCCGCCGCCGAACACGTCGTACACGCCGACGATGTCCGCGAGAAAGATCCCGTCGAACTTGCCGCGCTCGAGCGTCCGCGCGAGATCGGCCCAGTAGTCGAGATCGGTGTAGTGCGCGGAGCGGTCGCGCGGATGCGTCCACAGCCCGTGGTTGATGTGCCCGACGCAGTTCATGTTGAACGCGTTGAGCAGGATCTTCTTGCGGTTCTCCGTCGTCATGCCGCCTCCGTCACCACGCGATCGCGTACAGCGAGCCGAACGCGTTGTCGAGCGCCTTGCGCACCGCCGGCGAGTGCTGGTAGATCGAGATGAACTTGCGGATGCGCGGATCGTTCGCGCTCTCGGGCCGCACGACCCACTGGATCGCGAAGTTCTTGTTCTCGGTGCCGTCGAACAGCAGCGCGCTGTTCGGGTCGGTCGTGCCGGCGAGCTTGATGAAGCTCGGGTAGCCCTGCGCGAGATCGACGTCGTCGAGCGAGCGCGCGAGCTGCGACGCTTCGAGCGGGATGATCTTCAGGTGCTTCGGGTTGGCGACGATGTCGTGGGTGGTCGCGCGGTAGTCGGCGCCCGGCTTCAGCGTGATGAGCCCCGCGCGCTGCAGCAGCAACAGCCCGCGCCCGCCGTTCACCGGATCGTTCGCGATCGCGACGCGCGCGCCGTCCTTCAGCTCGGCGAAGCTCTTCACCTTCTTCGAATAGAGGCCGATCTTCATGATCGTGCCGGGCGCGATCGAGATGAAGTTGTAGCCGCCCTGCTTCTTCGCGTTCTCGAGAAACGGGATGTGCTGGAAGTAGTTGACGTCGATGTCCTTGTTCGCGAGTGCCGCGTTCGGCGTATTCCAGTCGGTGAATTCGACGATCTTCACGTCGAGGCCCTGCTCCTTCGCCTCCTTCGCGGCGATCTTCAGCGCCTCGATCTGCGGGCTGGTCGAGATGCCGACCTTCAGCGGCGCGGTGTCGGCGCGCGCGCCGTTCAGCAGCGCGACGCCGAGCAGCGCGGCCGTCAGCAGGCGGGCGAGGCGGGCCACTCGGCCGGCGGAAAAGCGGGCGGAAAACACGGGATGCAGCATGGGAACCACTCTCCTGTCCAAAGACGGTATCGATGGATGAGCGACGCCGCGGCGAACGCGCGGGCGTTCTCCGGACGGTCGTCGTCCCATCGGAAAAGGATCAGCCGATGATAGAGAGCGGCGAGAGGGCGGTCTACGAAGCGATTGTGCGAAGAAAATCGCGCGCGGCGATATGGCGGGCGGG
>NZ_JACFYV010000412.1:0-1591 GCF_016759955.1 Burkholderia sp. KCJ3K979 | reverse complement strand
CGCGTGCGGCTTTGCGCTCGATGCGCGCAGCTGGCGCTCGGCGGCATTCGCCTGCATCGATGCGCGCCGGGTCGGCGAGCCGATCGAACAGGCGGCGCTCGCCGACTGGTTGCGCGACCGGTTGCCCGACGCGATGCGTCCCGATGCGCTGTGGTGCGTGCCGCGCTGGCCGCTCAACGCGAACGGCAAGATCGATCGCCGGGCGGTCGGGGATGCACTCGCGCGCGCACTCGGCGACGCACCGGCCGCGCACGACGCGTTCGTGCCGGCCGGCGAACGGCACGCGATATTGCTGGCCTGTTGGGAGCAGGCGCTCGGCCGCGCGGCGAACGCGCGTGACGCGACGTTCTTCGCGCTCGGCGGCGACAGCCTGCTCGCGACCCGCCTGCTCGCGCAATTGCGCGAGCGGCTCGGCGTGCGGATCGGGATGGCCGCGTTCTATCGGCAGCCGACGCTCGCCGGTCTTGCGGCGCAGCTCGACGAACTGACGCCGGCGGCGCCCGCCGACGGCGATGCGTCGGTCGCGACGATCGAGGAGGGCGTGCTGTGAACTTCGACGACGTGCTCGATCTCTGCCGCGAACGCCAGATCGAACTGTGGTGCGACGACGGCGGCCAGTTGCGCTATCGCGCGCCGGCCGGCGCGCTCGATGCGGATCTCGCCGCGCGCATCAAGGCCGAACGCGACGCGTTCGTCCGTTTCCTTCAGGGCGGAGCATGGCGCAGCGATCCGGCGCACCAGTACGAACGATTCGCGCTGACGCCGGTGCAGGCCGCGTATGTGCTTGGTCGCCACGAATCGTTCGAGTTCGGCGGCAGCGCGTGCCATCTGTACGTCGAATACGACGAGCCGAAGGATCTCGACTGCGTGCGCTTCGAGGCCGCGTGGAATGCGTGCGTCGCGCGCCATCCGATGCTGCGCGCGATCGTCGAGGACAACGCATGGCAACGCGTGCTGCCCGACGTGCCGTGGCAGCCGCTCACCGTGCACGACCTGCGCGAGGCCGACGCGAATGCATTCGACGCCCACCTGAACCGCGTGCGCGAGCGCCTCGACCATGCGGTGCATGCGCTCGACCGCTGGCCGGTGCTGCAGCCGGAAGTGAGCCTCGGCCCGGATGACACAGTGCTGCACCTGTCCGTGGATTTCACGCTGATCGACTACGCGAGCCTGCAATTGCTGCTCGCCGAGTGGCGGCGTCGTTACGGCGATCCGCAATGGCAGCCCGCGCCGCTCGATGCGACGTTTCGCGACTATGTGATGCATGAAGCGCAGGCCGCGACGCGTGCCGATCATGCGCGCGACAAGGCGTGGTGGCTCAGTCGACTCGACGACCTGCCCGCGCGTCCTGATCTGCCGGTGGTGCCCGCGATGCGTACCGACGGGCGGCCGCGCTTCACGCACCGGCATGCGCGGCTCGATCGCGCGCAATGGACCGCGCTGAGCGGCCATGCGAGCCATTTCGGACTGAGTAACCGTCTTCCGAGTCAAGCCCGATGAAGTGAATCGTCCCAAGGCGTGTTGGTTTTGACCATGGCATTGAGCATGGTTAGGAGCTTGCGCATGCAGGCAACAAGCGCGACCTTGGACA
>NZ_JACFYV010000411.1:0-1621 GCF_016759955.1 Burkholderia sp. KCJ3K979 | reverse complement strand
TTTATAATTTTTTAAGCCTTTCAGAATGATTCTCATCCGATTCGAGGCCCGCCGGACGGGCGTTTGAGGCAATCGACCGGGGAGTTCTTCACAGAGTTATCCACAGGGCGTCGCGATCCGGCCCCACGCGCTGCGGCGGCCGGTCGCGCTTGCCGCGTCGGCGTGCGGCGCGCTAGAGTGCCGCCTTCCACGGACCCTGCGGCATGCGCCGCCCAACGGAGAATCCGCATTGACGAATCCGTCCCTCGCCGCGGCGCACGACGCGCCGCGCCCGGCCCGATGAGCGCGCCCGGCGGCCCGCTCGCGCGACTCGAAGCGCGCCTGACACGCGAATGGCAGCGGCGCGGCGCGCTCGCGTGGGCGCTCACGCCGTTCGCCTGCGTGTTCGGCCTGTGCGCGGCGCTGCGGCGCACTGCTTACGCGCAGGGCTGGAAGCAGCCGGTGGACGTCGGCGTGCCGGTGGTCGTGGTCGGCAACGTGACCGTCGGCGGCACCGGCAAGACGCCGACCGTGATCGCGCTCGTCGACGCGCTGCGCGCGGCCGGCTTCACGCCCGGCGTCGTGTCGCGCGGCTACGGCGCGAACGTGAAGGCGCCGACCGCCGTCACGCCGGCGTCGCGCGCAGGTGCGGCCGGCGACGAACCGCTGCTGATCGCGCGCCGCACCGGCGCGCCCGTGTGGGTGTGCCCCGACCGCGTCGCGGCCGCGCAGGCGCTGCGCGCCGCGCATCCGGACGTCGACGTGATCGTCAGCGACGACGGCCTGCAGCACTACCGCCTCGCGCGCACCGTCGAGCTGGTCGTATTCGACCACCGGCTCGGCGGCAACGGCTTCCTGCTGCCGGCCGGCCCGCTGCGCGAGCCGCTGTCGCGGCACCGCGACGCGACGCTCGTCAACGATCCGTACAGCGGCGCGCTGCCGCCGTGGCCCGACACCTACGCGCTCGCGCTGACGCCGGGCGCCGCTTGGCACCTCGACCAGCCCGCGCTGCGCCGCCCGCTGTCGCAATTCGCGAACGAACGCGTGCTCGCCGCGGCCGGCATCGGCGCGCCGGAACGCTTCTTCGCGACGCTGCGCGCGGCCGGTCTCGCGCCGGCCACCCGCGCGCTGCCTGACCATTACGCGTTCGCCGACAATCCATTCGTCGACGATGCCGTCGATGCGATCCTGATCACCGAGAAGGATGCAGTAAAATTGGGCGCTTCCTGGCGCGACGCCCGACTGTGGGTGGTCCCCGTCGAAGCCGCGCTCGACCCTCGCCTCATTGCCCTCGTTGTGGAGAAACTCCGTGGACGCTCGCCTGCTTGAAATCATTGTGTGCCCTATCTGCAAAGGCCCGCTCCACTACGACCGTGCCGCGCAGGAGCTGATCTGCAACGCGGACAAGCTCGCGTACCCGATCCGCGACGGCATCCCCGTGATGCTGGTCGACGAAGCGCGCCAGACCGTCGAAGGCACGCCGGTCGATCCGGCCGGCCGCTGAACCGCCGCGCCGCTCGCCCGGCGCCCGGCGCCCGGTGCCCGGTGCCCGGCGCCCCGATTCGACACCGTGACGGCCCGGCCCCGGCCGGGTCGCCGCACTCCGCCGGGCGACCGGCTTCCGGCGTCGCCCGCCCCGTCC
>NZ_JACFYV010000410.1:0-1699 GCF_016759955.1 Burkholderia sp. KCJ3K979 | reverse complement strand
CTATTACCTGCTCGTGCTGCTCGGCCGGCGCGGCGTGTTCGGCGCGTGGCTCGACAAGTTCGGTATCGAGCTGGTGTTCACGTGGCAAGGCGCGGTGATCGCGTCGATGGTCGTCGCGTTTCCGCTGATCCTGAAATCGGCGCGGGCAGCGTTCGAAGGCGTCGATCCGCATCTCGAGCGCGCCGCCCGCACGCTCGGCCTCGGCGAAGCCGCGGTGTTCTTCCGCGTGACGCTGCCGCTCGCCACGCGCGGGATTCTCGCCGGCGCGCTGCTCGCGTTCGCGCGCGCGCTCGGCGAATTCGGCGCGACGCTGATGATCGCCGGCAACCTGCCCGGCCGCACGCAGACGCTGTCGGTCGCGATCTACGCGGCCGTGCAGGCCGGCGACGACAGCACGGCCAACTTCCTCGTGCTGGTGACGTCGATCACCTGCGTGCTGGTGCTGCTCGCGACCGGCTGGCTCGTGCCGTCGCGCGCCCGGCGGAGCCAACTGACATGAAGCGCCCGTCCTGTCCGCATCGCCGGAGTCGTCCGGCGGCCGGCCCGCTGCGGCGGAGGCCCGCATGAGCCTCGTCGTCGACATCCGCAAGACCTACGCGAGCGCCGAGCGCCGCTTCACGCTCGACATGTCGTTCACGGCGACGACACAGCGCGTCGTGCTGTTCGGGCCGTCGGGCGCGGGCAAGAGCATGACACTGCAGGCGATTGCGGGGCTGCTGACGCCCGACGCAGGCACGATCACGCTGAACGGCGAGCCGCTGTTCGACGCCGCGCGCCGCATCGACGTGCCGACCCGCGAACGCCGTGTCGCGTACCTGTTCCAGGACTACGCGCTGTTCCCGCACCTGAACGTGCGGCAGAACATCGCGTTCGGGCTGACGTCGGGGCTGCGCAACCCGCGCGCGAAGACGGTGCCGCCGGAGGTCGCGTACTGGCTCCGCGCATTCGACCTCGAATCGCTCGCGGGGCAATATCCGTCGCAACTGTCGGGCGGGCAGAAGCAGCGCGTGGCGCTCGCCCGTGCGCTGGTCGCGCAGCCGCGCATCCTGCTGCTCGACGAACCCTTCGCGGCGCTCGACGGCGCGATGCGCCAGCGCATGCGCCATGAGCTCGCCGAACTGCAGGCGCGGCTCGACATCCCGATGGTGCTGATCTCGCACGACCCCGACGACGTCGCCGCGTTCGGCGACCAGGTCGTGCAGTTGAGCGAAGGACGCGTGCAGGCGAGCCCGCCGCACGCCGAGTGGCCGACGCACGTCACCTGAGCGCGCGACGCCGTGGTCGTGAGCGTGGCGCCGGCTACCACGTTGGAGCCTGAGAGACGCCGCGGCGCGGCGCATGCTGCAAGCGGAAACGAAGCCGGTGCGATGCATACGCGTGCGGCACCGGCTTCGCCCCGCCTCGCACGAGGGCCGCCGGCCAACGCGAGCCGCGCTGCCGGCCAGGTCAGCCCGTCACCGCCAGAATCACGCTCGACGCCTTGAACAGCGCGATCGCGCGCCGGCCGGCGGCGAGCTGCAGCGCATCGACGCTGTCGTTGGTCACGACGGCCGTCAGCGTCCCGCCGCCGTCGAGCGCCAGCGTCACCTCGCTGTTCACCGCGCCCGCCGCGACGGCGTCGACGCTGCCGTGCAGCCGGTTGCGCGCGGACACCTTCAGGTCGGGCCCGCCATCGTCGACGGCAAGCACGACCCACGAC
>NZ_JACFYV010000040.1:0-41680 GCF_016759955.1 Burkholderia sp. KCJ3K979 | reverse complement strand
TTCCACCGACAAGCGCGAACTCGACATCGACGCGATCTTCGACTTCCTGCATCGCGACGCGTACTGGTCGCAGGGCATCCCGCGCGACGTGGTCGAGCGGGCGATCGAGGGTTCGCTGTGCTTCGGCGCGTATGTCGGCGACCGGCTTGTCGGGTTTGCGCGGCTCGTCACCGATCACGCGACGTTCGCGTACCTGTGCGACGTGTTCGTGTTGCCGGCCGAACGCGGCAACGGCTACGGCCGCGCGCTGATCGACCACATATTCGCGCAGGAAATGGTGCAGGGCCTGCGCCGCATCATGCTCGCGACGACCGACGCGCACGCGCTGTACCGGCCGGTCGGTTTCGGTCCGCCCGCGAACCCCGAGCGGTTGATGGAGATCCGCCGCCCCGACATCTACACGAAACGCTGACGCGCGGCGCAGCGCATACAATACGCGCTTTCCGTTTTTGCCGAAGAGAAGCACATCATGACCGAACAGGAAGCCGAACAGCTCGCGACGCACCGCCACTACAAGGGCGGCCTGTACCGCTACATCGGCGTTGCCCGCCATTCCGAAACCGAGGAATCGGTGGTCGTCTACGAGCATCTGTGGCCGCATGCGCGCGGGCTGTGGGTGCGGCCGGAAGCGATGTTCAACGGCAATCTCGAAGACGGCACGCCGCGTTTTCGCAAGCTGCGCGACTGAGCGGGCGGCACCGGAGCCGCGGCTAGCCGACGCTGCCCGGCTTGTCGTGCGGCGTTTGTTGCCGCAGCGCCATCGCAAAGAAGCGCCGGATTTCCTCCATCAATTCCGCGCGGGCCGACGCGAAATCGAACGCGCGCCGGTTTTCGTGCGCGTAGCGCTGGCGCCAGTCGTCGGCCGCATGCCGCGCTTCGCGTGCGCGCAGCTCGTCGAGTTCCGGCGTGCGCAGTGCGTGATCGGCGATCAGCGTCACGCCGTCACGGCTGACCTCCAGCACGCCGCCCGCGACGAGGAGGCGGCGATGCTCGCCGGTCGGCGCATCGACGAGCGTCACGACGCCGGGCCTGATTCGCGTGAGTAGCGGCGCGTGGTGCGGGTAGATCCCCAACTCTCCGCTTTCCCCCGGCACGACGACGAAATGCGCGTCGCCGGCATACAGCACCGCTTCCACGCTCACGATGTCGAGCTTCATCGACGTCTTCATGCGGACTCCTTCAGACTGCCGCCGCGCCGGCGACGATTTCGCACAGCTCGGTGGTGATCTGCGCCTGTCGCGTCTTCTGGTACAGGTGCCGCAGTTCGCGCAACACGCGGTCGGCGTTGTCCGTCGCGGTCTGCATGCTGAACATCCGCGCGCATTGCTCGCACGCGTAGTTCTCGACGACGGCCTGATAGAGCGTCGCCTCGACGTAGCGCAGCAGCAACGTGTCGACCGCCGGTTTGGGCGCGGGCTCGTACAGATAGTCGGACGCGGGCGCGCCATCGGTCGGCGCGTCGGCCCCGGTGTCGAGCCCGATGATCGGCAGCATCGCATCGATGCGCGGCTCGTACGCGAGCGGGCTCGTCAGCCGGTTGTATGCGACGTGCACTTCGTCGAGCTCGCCGTTGACGAACGCGGTCAGCGGCACGAGCAGCGCCCCGAGCAACTGCTCGAAGTGCGGCTCGGCGGCCAGGCCGCTCGCACGGGCCGCGATGGTCGCGCCATGGCGCACGAGCGGCGCGAGGCCGCGCGCGCCGATCACGCTCAGTTCGCACGCGACGCCGGCCCGGTCCCAGCGTTCGAGCGCATCCACGCATTCGACGAGCAGCCGCGCATTGAGCGGGCCGCACAGCCCGCGATCGGTGGTGACGACGATCAGGCCGACGCGGCGCACGGTATCGCGCCGCGCCATCAGTGCCGACACGTGGTCGGGACGGTCGCGCAGCACGCGCTCCGCCATCGCGCCGATACGTGCCGCGTACGGACGGAACTCCCGCGCACGTCGCTGCGCGCTCGCCATCTTGGTGCGCGCCATCATTTCCATCGCCTTGGTGATCTTGCGCGTGGACGAGGTACTGGCGATCTTCGAGCGGATTTCGCGTATGTGCATGTCAGGGGTGGGCGTCGCGGCCATCCGGATGTCATCGTGCGGCTTCATGCTATCGGGACTTCACCTGAAACGATTGACGGAAATCAAACGACGTCGCCCGGTCCCGCACCAGAATCCGTTCACGTGATTCTTGCGAAGGGGCAGTCGATGACCGAGTTGCGCACGCATCAGAAATACGAAGCGCTGATTGCGCGTTGCCGCGCATTGCGCCCGGTGACGGTCGCGGTCGCGCATCCCTGCGACGAGGTCTCGCTGCACGCGGCGGCTGCCGCCGCGCGGGCCGGTATCGTCGTGCCCGTGCTGGTCGGCCCGGTGGCGCGCATCACGATGCTCGCCGCGACGCTCGGTGTCGACCTGTCCGGCTATCGGCTCGTGGATGCGCCGCACAGTCATGCATCGGCGGCACGCGCGGTCGAGCTGGTGCGCGCGGGCGACGCGCAGGCGCTGATGAAGGGCAGCCTGCACACCGACGAGTTGCTGGCCGAGGTGGTGCGCGCCGATACGGGATTGCGCACCGGGCGGCGCCTGAGCCACGTGTTCGTCATGGACGTGCCGACTTACCCCAAGCCGCTGTTCATCACCGACGCGGCCGTCAATATCCGTCCGACGCTCGAACAGAAGGCCGACATCGCGCAGAACGCGATCGATCTCGCGCATGCGCTCGGCATCGCCCGGCCGAAGGTGGCGATCCTGTCGGCGGTCGAGACGGTCAGCTCGAAGCTGCCGTCGACGCTCGACGCGGCCGCGCTGTGCAAGATGGCCGAGCGCGGCCAGATCACCGGCGCGTTGCTCGACGGGCCGCTCGCGCTCGACAACGCGATCAGCCCGGAAGCGGCGCGGCTCAAGCATCTCGATTCCGCGGTCGCGGGCGATGCGGACATCCTGCTCGTGCCCGACCTCGAGGCCGGCAACATGCTCGCGAAAGAGCTGACGTTCCTCGCGAATGCCGATGCGGCCGGCATCGTGCTCGGCGCACGCGTGCCGGTGATCCTGACGAGTCGCGCGGACAGCGAACGCACGCGCCTGGCGAGCTGCGCGGTCGCGGCGCTCGTCGCGGCGGCGGCGCGTGCCACGGCGACGCCCCTGACCGCCGCGGCGATTGCGGCCGACGCACACTGACGGGGCCGCGATGCGACATCCTGTCCTGGTGCTCAACGCCGGCTCGTCGAGCCTCAAGTTTTCGGTCTACGACACGCGAGAGGATCGTTCGCTCGATGCGGGCCTGCACGGGCAGGTCGAGAACCTGCATGACACCCCGCATCTGTTCGTGACCGATGCACACGGCGCGACGCTCGTCGACAGCGCCGTCGCGCGACCGGGGCATCAAGGCGCGATCGAGGCGCTGCACGCGTGGTTCGCCGCGCACGTCGGGCGGGAGGCCGCGTTCGACGGCGTCGGGCACCGCGTCGTGCATGGCGGCCCGTATTTCACCGCGCCGGTGCGGATCGATGCGCACGTGCTCGATGCGATCGCGTCGCTTGCGCCGCTCGCGCCGCTGCACCAGCCGCATCACGTCGACGCGATTCGTGCGGTGGCAGCGGTAGCGCCGAACCTGCCGCAGGTCGCGTGTTTCGACACCGCGTTCCATGCGACGGTGCCGGCGCTCGAACGGGAGTTCGCGTTGCCGCGCGCGCTGACCGAGCAGGGCATCGTGCGCTACGGGTTTCACGGGCTGTCGTACGAGTACATCGCGATGGCGCTCGCGGCCCTCGATCCGTCGTGGATGCAGCACCGGACGGTGGTCGCGCACCTCGGTAACGGCGCAAGCCTGTGTGCGCTCGCGAACGGCCGCAGCGTCGCGACGACGATGGGGTTCACGGCCGTCGACGGGCTGCCGATGGGCACGCGCACGGGCGCGCTGGACCCCGGCGTGATCCTGTACCTGCAGCGTCACACGGGCCGCTCGCTCGACGAGGTCGAGCATCTGATCTATGCCGAATCGGGCTTGCTGGGCGTGTCGGGCGTGTCGAGCGACATGCGCACGCTGCTCGCGAGCGACGCACCGTCGGCCGCGCATGCGGTCGAGCTGTTCGCCTATCGCGCGGCCCGCGAACTCGCCGCGCTGGCCGGCGTGCTCGGCGGTCTCGACACGCTCGTGTTCACGGCGGGTATCGGCGAGCACGCGCCGCGCGTGCGTGAACGGATCTGCCGCCGCGCGGCGTGGCTCGGCATCGTGCTCGACGACGCGGCGAACGCGGCCGGCCTGCCGGTGATTTCGAGCGACGCGTCGCGCGTGACGGTGCGCGTGATCCCGACCGACGAGAACCTGATGATCGCGCGCCACACGCGCCGCGTGCTGGACGACGCGATTCCCTCCACGCCGTATCCGACCCGGTGAGACCTTCGATGACAGCACGCGACACGCCTTCTCCTGCCGTCAGCGCCCCCGCGCTGCCGATTTTCTGGCCGATGGCCGCCGCCACGGCGATGTTCGCGGCCGGCGCCGAGATCGCGGCGCGCAATCTGCGCTTTCTCGCGGAAGAGGAGAAGCTCCATTTCGAAGCACATCCGGCGCTGGCATCGCCGAACCGGCCGTTGCTGGAACTGCGGACGATGACGTTTCGCGATTATTCGGCCGCGCCCGCGCACGGGCTGCCGACGATCGTCGATGCGCCGTACGCGGGACACAGCGCGATGATCGCCGACTACCAGCCGGGGCAGAGCCTGATGCAGACGCTGCGCGAGCACGGCGTGACGCGTCTGTACCTGACCGACTGGCGCTCGGCCACCGAGGACATGAAGGACCTCGAGATCGACCAGTATCTGGCCGAGCTGAACGTGTGCGTCGACGAACTCGGCGGCCGCGTGAATCTCGTCGGGCTGTGCCAGGGCGGCTGGATGTCGGCGATGTATGCGGCGCGTTTCCCGCACAAGGTCGCGAGCCTCGTGCTGGCGGGCTCGCCGATCGACACCGACGCGGGCGACGGCCCGATCAAGCAGATGGTGCACACGTATCCGACTTCGTTCTACGAGGAACTCGTCGCGATGGGCGGCGGGCTGATGCGCGGGCGCTTCATGCTGCGCGGCTGGAAGAACATGCATCCCGACCAGCACTATCTCGCCGAGCACGTCGACCTGTACGAGCATCTCGACGATCCGGAATACCTGCGCAAGCGCGAGGTGTTCGCGAACTGGTACGAAAGCCCGATCGACCTGCCGGGACGCTGGTACCTGCAGGCGATCGTGCAGATCTTCAAGGAGAACCGGCTCGCGAAAGGTACGTTCGTCGCGCTCGGACGCACGCTCGACCTGAAGGACGTCGCGTGCCCGGTCTATCTGCTCGCCGGCGAGGCCGACGACATCACGACGCCGGAGCAGGTGTTCGGCGCGCGCGATCTTCTCGGGACGCCCGCGTCGCGGATCGAGAGCCGGCTCGTGCCGGGCGGCCATATCGGCCTGTTCATGGGGACGCGCACGCTGGCGACGGTGTGGCCCGACATCGCGCGATGGATCGCGGCGCAGCGCTAGGCCCACGCGGATCGACAAGGGAGGCGACATGACGTTGCGACACAAGCGGGGGCTCGTCGTCGGCATCGCGAACGAACAGAGCATCGCGTGGGGATGTGCACGCGCGTTCTGCCGGGCGGGCGCCACGCTCGCGGTGACCTGGCAGTCGGACAAGACCTTGCCGTACGTCGAGCCGCTGTTCGCGCAACTCGACGCGCCGATCCGGATGCCGCTCGACGTCGGGCGCCCCGACCAGATGGCGGCGGTGTTCGACGCGATCGCGGTGCAATGGGGCGCGCTCGACTTCGTGCTGCATTCGGTGGCGTATGCACCGAAGGCCGATCTGCAAGGCCGCGTGGTCGACAGTTCGCCGGAAGGCTTCTCGTTGGCGATGGATACGTCGTGCCATTCGTTCATCCGGATGGCGCGACTCGCCGAGCCGCTGATGACGCGCGGTGGGAGCCTGATGGCGATGAGCTATCTCGGCGCGGAGCAGGTCGTCGCGAACTACGGAGTGATGGGGCCTGTCAAGGCCGCGCTCGAAGCGAGCGTACGGTACCTGGCGGCCGAACTCGGCGGCGCGGGCATTCGCGTCAATGCGGTTTCGCCGGGCGTGCTGCCGACGCGCGCGGCGTCGGGCCTGCCGGACTTCGGCCGGCTGCTCGACGACACCGCACGCCGGGCGCCGCTGCATCACGCGCTGGACATCGACGACGTCGGGGCGTTCTGCGCGTTTCTTGCCGGCGACGGCGCGCGGGCGATCACGGGCGGCACGCACTATATCGACGCTGGCATGCATGTGCTCGGCCAGGGCCAGCGCAAGCCCGTCATGAGCGTGAACGAGCCCTGACGCACCGGCGGAATGCGGCGTTCAGGTGCGCGTGAATGCTTCCACGAGGGCCGGCGGCACGTGTGCGACCGTCACCTCCGGCGTGCCGTGCCACGCCGCGAGTTTCTTCACGGCCTTCGCGACGTCGGCCGCGATCCCGGCGCCGAAGCGCACGCCCGGCTCGACGTGCACGGCCTTCAATTCGAACGTGCCGAGCGCGCGATGCGCTTTCGCATCGACGCGGCCGACCAGCCGGCCGCGATGCAGCACGGGCAGGCAGAAATAGCCGTAGCGCCGCTTGTGCTCGGGCGTATAGCACTCGATCGTGTAATCGAAACCGAACAGCGTCGACGCGCGCCGCCGGTCCCAGACGACCGGATCGAACGGCGACAGCAGCGTCGTGACCGTCGAGCGCAGCGTGTCGGCCGCGGCGGCCGGCAGCAGCGCATCGAGCGAGCGGTGCACGTAGGCCGGCTCCTTCCAGTCGTCGATCTGCACCGGAATCAGGTCGCCCGCATCCGCGAGCCGCTCCAGCTCCGCGCGGTACGAACGGCGCGGCAGCCGATAGTAGTCGGCCACCCAGTCCGCACGCACGACGCCGAGCGCCCGGCACGTATAGTCAAGCAACGCAGGCAGCACGGCTTCGCGCGGCGGCAGGTCGCGCGTATCGTCCCAGTCGGGTAGCACGCGTTCGCGCACGTCGTACACGCGCTGGAAATTGCGACGCTCCGACACCATCAGGTCGCCCGTCGTGAACAGCACTTCCAGGTGACGCTTCTCGGGCTTGCGATCCCACCATCCGTTGCCCTTCACGCCGTCCTCGCGCGCGAAATCGGCCGACCGCACCGGGCCTTCCTCGCGAATCCGCGCAAGCAGCCGTTCGATCTCCGGACGATTCTGCTCGTGCCATTCGGCCGCATATTTCCAGCCCATCCCCGACGGATCGAGCATCTTGTAGCGCATCAGCCCGAACTGCTCGATCGGCAGGAAACACGCTTCATGCGACCAGTATTCGAACAGGCGCGCCTCGGCGAGATGTTCGTCGAGCCAGTGCGGCGAGAAATCGCCGAGGCGGCTGAACAGCACGAGATACGGGCTGCGCGCGACGACGTGGATGGTGTCGATCTGCAACTGCGCCATCCGGCGGATCGTGTCGAGCACGTCGGCCTTGGTCGCCTTGCGGCGGGGCGGCGTGAGCAGGCCCTGTGCGGCGAGATGCAGGGCGCGGGCAGAGGCGGGCGAGAGCGTGAGCATCGGCAGGACGGTCGAGGGTGGCGATCGGGAACCACTTTAGCGCGAAAGCGGCGCGCGCGTGCGACGCGCGGCTGCCACGCGTCTGACAATGGTTGACAGATGCGTTGCGCAAGTTTCCCTATAGTGCAGTTCATGGCGCGACGACAAGTGCGCGCAACGATTCCGCTTCCGACGCACATATGTCCATGGCACGCAGGAAGCGAATCCGGGATTCTCAACCCCCATCGGGAGACCCGGAGCCCTGAGCGAACATCCACGCGGCTGTGCACCGGCCCCGTGTGGATGTTCGCTAATTTTTTTGTTTTTCCGGTTTTCGTCCGTCGCCGAGCGACAGGTCATGTCGCGGCGGCGCCGCTTATGCCCGCTTGCCGCGCGCGACTTCGTCGCCGGCGCCCGGCGGCAGCCGCCGCGTGATCGGAATCGACGCGAACGAGCACAGCCCGACCACCAGGAACGCGGGCCAGAAATCCGACCACACCATCGCCTGATGGCCCTGGAGCCAGTGCGACACGTGCAGCACGAGGCCGGCCACCGTCACGCCGAGGCCAAGCGACATCTGCTGCACGACGCTGCCGAGGCTCGTCGCGCGGCCTGCGTCGCGCGACGAAATGTCCGCATAGATCATCGAATTCAAACTCGTGAACTGCAGCGCGGGGAAGATGCCGCCGACGAGCACGATCAGCCAGATCGCCCAGGTCACCATGCCGGGATGGAACACGCCGTATGCGGCGATCGCGAGGCCCGCGAATGCCGCGTTGTAGATCAGCACCGTGCGAAAGCCGAAGCGGCGCAGCGTATGCGTGGCCGTCGAGCGGCTGACCGCGCCGCCGAGCGCGGACGCGCACGTGATGAGGCCGGAATGGAACGCGCTCATGCCGAGCCCTTCCTGCAACGCGAGCGGCAGCAGGAACGGTACCGCGCCGAGGCCGATGCGAAACAGCGACCCGCCGACGACGCTCGCGTGGTACGTCGGGATCTTCAGGAAACTGAGGTCGAGCACCGGGCGCTCCTTGCGGCGCGCGTACGGCACATACAGCGCGAGCATCGCGGCGCCGGCCGCGCACATGATGATGGCATTCGAGCGCGACGTGAGCGAACCGTCGATCAGCGTGAGGCCCATCAGCAGCAGCGCGGCGCCGCTGGCCGACAGCAGGAAGCCGAACCAGTCGAGCGGGCCCGGATCGGGTTCGTGCGTGTTCGCGATGTGCTTGCTCGCGAGGTAGATCCCGTAGATGCCGATCGGCACGTTGATGAAGAAGATCATCCGCCAGTGCAGGTAGGTCGTGATGAAGCCGCCGACGAGCGGCCCGACCGTGGGCCCGAACAGCGCGGGAATCGCGAGGTAGTTCATCGCGCGCACGAGATCGGCGCGCGGCACCGCGCGGAAGATGATGATGCGGCCGACCGGCACCATCATCGCGCCGCCGACGCCCTGAATGAAGCGCGCGAACGTGAGCACGCCGAGGGAGTTGGACGCCGCGCACATCAGCGAACCGACGACGAAGATGCCGATCGCGGTGCGGAACACGGCGCGCGCGCTGAAGCGGTCGGCGAGCCAGCCGCAGATCGGGATGAACACGCCGAGGCCGACCACGTAGGCCGTGATCGCAATGTTCAGGGTGACGGGGTTGTGCCCGAAGTCCCTCGCCATCGCAGGCAGGGCGGTGACGATGATGTTCGCGTCGACGCTTTCCATGAACAACGCACAGGCAACGATGAGCGGTGCTAGAAAGACGGGCGACATGGGCTGGGCGCGCGGTAAAGACGCCATTATGCCCACAATGTGACCGCTGCGTCACGTACGACAACAGTTGTTCCACATGTTGCAACAGTCGTCCTTTCCGGCGGGCGGTGCGGAAAGTACGACTGCGCCCATGCGGTCGACGGGCTGCTCGTGCGTGTTGCCTCCACGTGGCCGACGAATCGCACGCCGTTGCCGTGGCGGAACGTGTGCGCGCTTTCCGGGGCGGCGCCAGGATGTCGGCGCGGCGACCGTGGATCGACGCGTTGCGCGGCGCGCCGGCCACTCGTCGGTCTCGGTGGTGAGCGTGCGCGAACACGGCGAGCGGCATTGAAGCCGGTGCGGTCATGTCGATACCTTTTGACGGCGTGGCGGTGTGTTCCTAAAATGTGAGCGCCTGCTCATATTCGAGGGAATGCACCTTTCCACCATGTCCGACTCGTCTTCGCGCATGCCGCTTTCGCCGCGCAAGGCGCCGCGCCAGCGCCGCTCGGTGGCCACCGTCGATGCGATCGTCGAGGCGGCCGCCCGCATTCTGGAGCGCGACGGCTTCGCCGGTTACACGACGAATGCGGTCGCGGCGCTGGCCGGCGTGAGCATCGGCTCGCTCTATCAATACTTCCCGAACCGCGATGCGCTGACGGCCGCGCTCGTCGAGCGCGAGAGTGCGCATCTGCTCGACGACGTCGACCGGGCGGCCGCGCTGTCGTCCTGCGACGACGTGCTGCGCGCGCTGGTGCGCGGGGCCGTCGCGCACCAGATGCGCCGGCCGGTGCTCGCGCGGCTGATCGATTTCGAAGAGGCTCGGTTGCCGCTCGGTGCGCGCACCGAGCGGGTCGCGGATCGCATCCACGCAACCTTGCTGCATGCGCTCCGGTTGCGCGATGCGCCGCGCGTCGCCGCGCCCGACGTGGTCGCGCACGATCTGCTCGCGATCGTGAAAGGCATCGTCGATGCGGCGGGCGCGCGCGGCGAAACCGATGCGAACGCGCTCGAAGCGCGTGCGTGGCGGGCGGTGCGCGGTTATCTCCGGGAGTCGCGCGAATCGAAACTTGCTTGACATGCATGTTTCGTGCGACAGTCGGACCCACTCGCACCACAACATGACGCGTATCGATCGAAGGCCATCGAGACGAACGCGCGCGCGAACGAGACCTCGTGCCGATCCACTCACCAACGAAAGGAGGGGACACGCCATGACGTCACGTCGTGCCGCACCGCTTGCATCTCGCTTCCCGTCGCGTCAGTCACCGCCCGCGCCGCGTCTGCGCTGGGCCGCCGCACTGGCCATCGCCTATCTCGCCGTCGCCGGCTGCGCCGCGCAGGCCGACAATGCGAACCAGGCCGCCGCGCAAGCGGCCAGCCAGTCCGCGCTGCCGGCCACCACCGCAGCCGCGCCGGCTCCCGCGTCGGGCACGCTGTTGCCACCACCGAGCCAGCTCTACGGCGACCTGTTCGTCGCGGTGCAGACCGCGCAGCTCTATCCCGACCAGAAGACCTTCGTCGACGCCACGCCCGATACCGATCCCGCGACGATCGTGCAGTTGTATCAGCAACAGAAATCGCAGCCGGGCTTCTCGCTGAAGGCGTTCGTCGACCAGCATTTCACGCCGCCTCCGGCAGGCGGCGTGACGCCGCCGCCGAACCAGACGCTGCGCGAGCACATCGACTGGCTGTGGCCGCAGCTCACGCGCACAAGCACCACGGCGCCGCCGTACAGTTCGCTGATTCCGCTGCCGAAGCCGTACGTCGTGCCGGGCGGTCGCTTCCGCGAAGGCTACTACTGGGATACCTATTTCACGATGCTCGGGCTGCAGGTGTCGGGGCGCGAGGATCTCGTCGACGACATGCTCGACAACTTCGCCTACCTGATCGATACGGTCGGGCACATTCCCAATGGCAACCGCACGTACTACGCGAGCCGCTCGCAGCCGCCGTTCTTCGCGTACATGGTCACGCTCGCCGCGCAAGTCGAAGGCGACAAGGTCTACCAGAAATACCTGCCGGCGCTGCGCAAGGAGCATGCGTACTGGATGCAGGGCGAAACCACGACGCCGCGCGGGCAGGCGGCGCGCAACGTGGTCGCGATGCCCGACGGCGCCGTGCTGAACCGCTACTGGGATGCGCGCGACACGCCGCGCGACGAGTCGTATCTCGAGGACGTGACGACCGCGAAGTCGGTGCCGTCCCGTCCGGCGAACGAGGTGTACCGCGACCTGCGCGCGGGCGCCGAAAGCGGCTGGGACTACAGCTCGCGCTGGTTCGGCGACGGCAAGACGCTCGCGACGATCCGTACGACGTCGATCGTGCCGGTCGACCTGAACAGCCTGATGTTCCATCTCGAGACGACGATCGTGAAGGGCTGTGCGGTGACGCGCGACATCGCGTGCGTGGCCGATTTTTCAGCGCGCGCGGGCAAGCGTGCGGCCGCGATCAATCATTACCTGTGGAACCGTCGCGGCTATTACGGCGACTACGACTGGCAGTTGCGCAAGCCGCGCGATGGCGTGACGGCGGCCGCGCTGTATCCGCTGTTCGCGGGCGTCGCGTGGCCGGAGCGTGCGAAGGCGACCGCGCGCGAAGTGCGCAAGACGCTGCTGCAGCCGGGCGGCCTCGCGACGACGACCGAGAACACGGGCCAGCAATGGGATGCGCCGAACGGCTGGGCGCCGCTGCAATGGATCGCGATCGACGGGCTGCGCCGTTACGGCGAACCGGCGCTCGCGAAGGACATCGGCACGCGTTTCCTGTCCGATGTGAAGCATGTGTATGCGACCGAAGGCAAGCTCGTCGAGAAGTACGTGGTCGAGGGCACCGGCACGGGCGGCGGTGGAGGCGGGGAATATCCGTTGCAGGACGGTTTCGGCTGGACCAACGGCGTCACGCTGAAATTGCTCGGGCTGTACGGCGAGTAATGCGCGGCGAATAATGCACGGCGCGTAAGGCGCGCCACGGGCCGCGTGCCCGCACGGCAAGCCACCGCATGGGCCGGACCGTCGCGCAAGCGACCGTCCGGCCCGCGTCTTTACGCGGCTGGCATCAGAACGTGATCGTCGTGCGCACGCCGACCACCGTTTCGTCGCCGATGCGCGCGCCGGCTGCGTTCGGGTTCGGGATGCCGCCGCCCGGACGGAAGAAGTGCTGCAGGTCGGCCTGCACCTGCCACCACGGCGCGATCTGGTACTGGTAGGTCGCCTCGATGACCGTCTCCGCGCGGCGCACCGGATAGCCGGGCGTCGTGTACGCGCCGGTGTCGCCGTCGAGGCCGCGCGCATGCGAACCGATCTTCGCGTAGCCGACCGCGATGCCGGCGACGTCGTTGTCGCGCCCGACAAACGGGGCCTTCAGCGTCACGCCCGCGTTGGCCGCGAAATCGACGAGATTGCGGTCGCCCGGCGAGCCCATCACGCGCGCGAACACGCCGACCGAGCGCGGGCTGTCGGCGGACGGCCGCCACACCATCTGGTCCGCGACTGCATAGAACCCGTAGTTGCCGCGATGCGTGGCCGGCGTGCCGTTGCTGGCCGGATCGGCGAGCGACAACCCGTCGGTGCCGTAGCGCGGATCGTTCGCGTGCTGCGAGTGATACCAGAAGCCGAGCTTGTAGGTGCCGGGCAGGCCGGCCGGCTGCGGGGCCTTCGGGTCGGCCGGCGGCGCGTTCAGCGCGTACTGCACTTCGCCGATCACGAATGCCCCGCTGCGCAGGTTGAAATTGGTGCCGTGCGCGTTCAGCACCTGCGCGTCGCCGTCGCTGCGGCCGGCCGGGTTGCCGTCGAACACGCCGACCATCGCGGTCCACGCGTCGGCCGGCTTCACGCGCAGCCGCACGCCGAGCGACGACAGCGGATACGCGGGGCCGCAGGACGGCAGGTCGGCGGACGGCAGCACGGGCCAGCCGAACGTCGCGTTCATGAACGTTGCCGCGTTCTGGCTCACCATGAATTCCTGGTCGACGCTCTGCTGGCCGACTTTCACGTCGACCTTGCCGTCGAGCAGCGACTGCTGGTACCAGAGCTCCCACAGGCGCGTGGTCGAATTGGCCTCGATGCCGGTCGCGGTCTGCAGCGTCTGCAGGTAGCGCTGCGTGAGATTGGTGCCGTGGATCTGCAGCCCCGACACGTTGAACGTGCCGCCCGGCAGGCCGATCGCCTTGCCGGTGTCGACGTCGAAACCGAATTGCGTGAGCCCCTGGTACGCACCGCCGCGCCCTGTGCCGCCGGACGTGTTGTACAGGTACTCGCTGGTTTCCTGCAGGCTCAGCGTGACGCCGTGTTCGTCGAGCACGTCGCGCAGGCCGCCCATGTTGCCGAGCAGGTTCGACCGTTCCCACAAGCCGGTGGGAGCGGGCGCGGCAGCATCGGCGGCCGGTTGGGCGGGGGCGGCGGCATCGTTCGTGCCGGCCGCCGGTTCGGTGGCGGGAGCCGACGCTTGCGCGAATGCGGAAGCGGCGGCGAGCGACAGCAGCAGCGCGGCGAGCGCATCGACGCGAAGCTTGCGCGGGACGGAAGAGAGTTGCTTCATTCGGGTTCCGTTGGCAGTTTGATTAGTTAGGCTGAAGAAACGGGAACGTGATGCGGGCCGCATGGCGAGACGGCCTGCACGGAGAAGGGCTTACGGCAGCCAGCCGCCGACGCGCCATACCTGCGCGAAGCCGACGTGGGGCGCGACCGAGCACAGCAGCGCGGCAAGCGCGACCGCGGCCGCCGTCGCGGCGATCAGCACGCAATCGAGCGGGCGGGGTGCGGCCGGCACGTGGGCGAGAGCCACGCCGCGCCAGTGGCCGAATGCCCGGGCGAGCGGCGAGCGGCCGGAAAATGAGCAGTCGCACGCGACGTGCACGACGCGCTTGAGTCTGACCGCGAACGATGGAAAGAACATGACGCTGCCTCCCTTCCGTCCGGCGAACGCCGGGCGACGTGATCGAGCGCGGGTGCGTGACGCGGCCTGCGATCGGAGGATGGAACATAACGGAGCGTGCGACTGACGAACCGGCGATGGCCGGCCCGGATGAGGCGCGCTAACCCGACGAATGCGAGTTAGCGGCGAAAGACATGCGTCTGGCTGCTATCTCGCGATGGCGTGGCCGGCCTGGACCGGCATCGAACTGCAACTAGAGCATGTGTCCACGGAGGGACTCCCGTGATGAATTGGGGCGGATTGTAGTCGCGACTTTTGCTGCGGCGCAAGTAAAAAACGCACGAAAAATGCGCTGTGTGGTGGGCGCGTCGCAGCGGAGCGGAGCCGCCGCACGTCTGCCCGGCGAGCGTGAAAAGGCAGGTGCGGCAGCGTGGCGGACCGTTGCTCGCACGCGTCGGCGCAGGGTGGCGTGACGACGGTGCTGAAAGGTTTCAGAACGTTATTTCAAGGGCAAATCTTTCAGTCGCGTCAGGCGGGAAATTTATTTCGAAAAATGGGGTTTGGAGGGGTTGACTTCACTTTCGCGCGGTCCATAGAATCCGCCATCTTCACTCTTGGGGCCGCCGCCTTGGACGCCTGCAGTAGTCGATCTTCGAACGAAATTTCCGCCTGAGCGACCGACGTCCGCGCCTCATCGAAGCCGCCGTTTGTCTCCCGGGCAAACGGTGCGCGCAGCAGTATTTCCGCAGCAACTCCCTACGTGCACCCTGATTCGCGCCGGTTAGCGTGATGCGTTTTCGCATGCGTTGCCCGGTTTCACCGCCGCCTGGCAGGCGGCCGCTTTCGCGCATCCGTTCCCCCGGCGCGCGAATGCCGGCCCGCACGCCGGCCGGCGGTCAACCGTGTTCCCCGGAACACCGCACAGGAGCCGCCATGAACGACAGTGACAGTTGTCCCTTATGCCCGTTGCATACGCAGACCCTTTCGAACCCGGGTCGCGGGGACAATCCGGCCGACTAGCCTGACACGTCGTTCAGGCCCCTGGCTGGCCCCGCGCCCACCACGCGGCCGGCACGCTGCCGTCGCCGCACGGAGCCAGACCATGAACTTCGGCCTTCTGCTATCGAACCTTCCGCACGTCACGGAATCGCGCCACCACTACGACGCGATGCTGACGTTCGACGCCCGTCCGCGGGTGTTCGCCCGCCTGTTGAGCCAACTGAAAGCGCTGATCCACTGAAAAGAAGCGCCGAGCGCGCCTCGGCATGCGCACGCGCCCCCGCCTTCGGGCGGCCGCCCCGCGCGCATTCCAAGGTCACACGCTCACCGAATCGCATAACCCTTAGCCGTACGGAATACATCATGTCCACGCCATCCAACGTTTCTCCACCGATCGCCGCCGACCGCGGCGCCGTGCTCGACGAAGCCCACCTGGGCGACATCCGCGGTGCGCTCGGCACGATCGCGCACCACGATACCGGCGCACGCGGCACGTGGTGGGCGCGCCTGCGCACGCTGCTCGCGATCATCGGCCCGGGCCTGATCGTGATGGTCGGCGACAACGATGCCGGCGCGTTCGGCACCTATACGCAAGCCGGCCAGAACTACGGCACGACGCTGCTGTGGACGCTGCTGCTGCTGGTGCCCGTGCTGTACGTGAACCAGGAAATGGTGCTGCGTCTCGGCGCGGTCACGGGCGTCGGTCATGCGCGGCTGATCTTCGAACGCTTCGGCAAGTTCTGGGGCGCGTTCAGCGTGATCGACCTGTTCCTGCTCAACGCGCTGACCATCGTCACCGAGTTCATCGGCATCACGTTCGTGCTGGATTTCTTCGGATTGCCGAAGGTGGCCGGCGTGTGCGTGGCCGCCGCGCTGACGATGGCCGCGGTCAGTACCGGCGATTTCCGGCGCTTCGAGCGGTTCGCGATCGGCCTGTGCGTGCTGAGCCTGCTGCTCGTGCCGGTGCTCGTGTCGATCCACCCGTCCGCCGCGCAGATGACGCGCGACTTCTTCGTGCCGAACTGGCCCGCGCACGCGAAGCTGTCGGACGTGATGCTGCTCGTGATCGGGATCGTCGGCACGACGGTCGCGCCATGGCAATTGTTCTTCCAGCAGAGCTACGTGATCGACAAGCGCATCACGCCGCGCTTCATGAAATATGAAAAGGCCGACCTGTGGATCGGCATCGCGTTCGTGCTGGTGGGCGCGGTCGCGATGATCGGCTTCAGCTCGGCGTTGTTCAGCGGCCATCCGGAAGCCGGCAACTTCACCGACGCGGGCGGCATCATCGCCGGCCTCGAGAAGTATGCGGGCCGCACGAGCGCGACGCTGTTCGCGATCGCGCTGCTCGACGCGTGCATCATCGGCGCGGCGGCCGTGTCGCTGTCGACCGCGTACGCGATCGGCGACGTGTTCAAGATCCGCCACTCGCTGCATCGCGGCGTGACCGACGCGAAGGGCTTCTATCTCGTCTATTTCGGCATCGTCGCGGCCGCGGCCACGCTCGTGCTGATTCCGGGCAGCCCGCTCGGCCTGCTGACCGAAGCCGTGCAGACGCTGGCCGGCGTGCTGCTGCCGAGCGCGACGGTGTTCCTGCTCGTGCTGTGCAACGACCGCCAGGTGCTCGGGCCCTGGGTCAACTCGACGAAGCTCAACGTGTTTACGGGTGCGGTGATCTGGGTGCTGGTGCTGCTGTCGATCATCCTGACCGCGTCGGTGATGTATCCCGACATCAGCGGGGAGGCGATCGTCGACGTGCTGGTGGGCGGCACCGTGCTCGCGATCGCCGGCTATCTGGCGACGGTGTTGATTCGCCGCAACAAGCGCGTCGTCGAGCCGGGCATCGATCGCTCGCTGCGCGACACGTGGCGCATGCCGCCGCTCGATACGCTCGAGCCGCAGAACATGACGCTCGCGACGCGGATCTGGATGGCCGTGTTGCGCGGCTATCTGGTGATCGCGGTCGGGCTCGTGATCGTGAAGGTGGTGCAGATGACGCTGCTGAAGTAACGGCGATCGTCCGCGAGGAAGCGGCGCCGGCCCGGCGCCGCGCCGCAACCGAAACATGCCGGCCCGCGAGGCCGGCATGTGCGTTTACGCGATCGGCGAAACGAAACTGCGCCGCGCCGCCGCCCGCGCGTCAGATGAGCTCGAGCTTCGACGTCAGGTACGTGAGCTGAATCCGGTTCGCGACGCCGAAGCGCTTGCGCAGCTTGCGCAGGTGGTAGTCGACGTTGTGCGCGCTGGTGTCGAGGCGCCGGCCGATTTCCTTGTCGGACGCGCCTTCGGCGATGCCGAGCAGCAGTTCCTGCTCGAACGGCGTGAGCCCGTTCACCGCGCGTTCGCGCGACGTCGAGATCAGTTGCGGTGACGCGAACTTGTGGACCGACAGCCCGATCGACAGCGCCTGCTCGATCGTCGCCGGCGTGATCCATTCGCGCGTGCGGCGCGGCGCGGTGAAGCTCATGAACGCGTGCAGCCGCGTGCCGGGCACGGCCATCGAATACATGATGCCGCTGCACATCCCGTCGTCCTGCATCGTCTGCAGGAAGCCGTCGAGCGCGGCCGGGCTCACGGACGGCGCGTCGTCGCGCTCGCGGTGTTCGCGGCGCAATTGCTGCAGGTCCCATACGATCGGCATGTTGCACACGCGCGCGCCGAGCGTGCGCGGATCGACGTCGTGATGGTTGTGCCGCACGTAGTCGCCGCGATAGGTGGCCGGCGTGAACGCTTCGTGCAGGTAGAGGCTTTCGACGCGCTCGCGCGCGAATTCGAGTGCGAAGTACGCGAAGGTCGAGAAGCCTGTCAGATGCAGCAGGCTCGTGACGATCCGGTTGCGCTCGGCCGTGCTCTGCGCGTGCGCAAGCGTATCGGCGACGCCGAGCTTCGGTGCGTGCGGCTGCGCGTCGTCGCCGCGCTTCACGTCGTCGCACCAGACGACCTGCACGGGGCGCTCGCGCAGCGCATCCGCGCATGCGTTCAATCCGCGCGACGCGCGCGGCAAGGTGGTTGGGGCGACCGCTTCTTCATGCAATGCAATATCGGACATGAGCCATCCCTCGGAATCGACGCGCATCGCCTGGCGGCGGCCGTATCGTGTGCGGCATTCGCGGCGGTGCGACCGAGCATCGTTGTGATATGCGCCGATCGTCATCCCTGACGAAACGCGGGGGCATTGTACAAAAATGTCGGTGTGTGGGTAATATGCCGTAATACTAATCGCGGCGAAAGGTTCATGTTCGTGCGCATATAACGACGACCAGAAAATCATAAAGAAAAGACCAGATCGTGACGGGGCGCAGTTTCACATATTGGGAAAGGGCGGGCTCCTCATGACATATGCTGACGGCGCACCACGCGTCGAGTGGTTCTCACAAGCCGATATAGCGGCCGCCGCCGCTTATTCGAACGAATATCACGCAATCGAGCGTGACTTTTTTACCGGTATTCAAATAGCGCCCGGTAAAACCGACCTTGCGCCATTCGATTTCTCGCAATGTCATGCGCGATTGCGGCAAATCGGATTCAGTACGCTCGGTTACGGCGCCTACGAAATGATCGGGCGGCGCATTCTGCGTGCGCATCTGCTGCGCGACCTCGCGCCGGCGACGTTCATGCAGCCGTTCATCGAAGGAATGCTGTACGACAGCGACCCGCGTTTCGCGCAGGTGCGGCAGAGCGGCTTTCCGGTCGCATGGCGGCTCGACGAGATCGAGGCGGCCGCGCAGGGCAGCGGCGACCGCAAGGTGCTGGCGCTGGCCGGCCACTTGCGTTCGCACGCAATGAACAGCGGCGTGATCTTCAGCCTGTCGGCGCCGCGGCTCGACCTGCGCGTCGCGGTGAACCTGACGTCGGAAACGCACGGCACCGAATGGATCGACGATCGCGTGATCGGCGGGGCGCTGTCGGTCAGTCTTGCCGTGCATCGCGTCGCGCTGCCGTTCCTCGAGGCGCGGGTCGCGCGCATGCGCGGCTTCGCGCTCGGCGACGAGCAGCAGGAAGTGCTCGACCGGCTCGTGCACGGGCTGTCCGACCAGGAGATCGCGAGCGCGCTGCGCACGTCGCTGCACAAGGTCGGGCACCACATCCGCTCGCTCGAAAAACTCTTCAACGTACAGAACCGCGCGCAGCTCGCGTACCTCGCCGCGCGGCGGCTGCCGTCCTGAGCTGACGTCTGCCGCAGGCGCGCGCCGGCGCGCCGGCGCGCGATGGAAGCGGTTCCGGCGGCGCGTGCCCGAACGTGCCGCCGGGTTTCGTAGTCCGATTCGATCGTCTGAGGAAAACGCGCTTTCACGCTACGAGGCGCGCCTCTTTTTCCGCGGTTTCCCGTCGCTACACTCGTCCCATTCAACGGTCCGCGCGGCATGGGGCAGGCTTGCCCGTGCCAGCCGGCGATAACGACAGGACGACGGCACGATGGCTGAACCGAAGGCGCTCCCCCGCGACTGGCAGCGGTTGTTTTCCGCCGGCCGCGGCGTGTCCGGACGGCGCCTCGGGGGCGCGTCGCCGCGCGCCGACCTGTTTCTCGCGGCCTTCATCGTCGCGGTCGTCGCGCTGTTCATCCTGCCGCTGCCGCAGGCCGCGCTCGACGGGATGATCTCGCTGAATCTCGCGGCGAGCGTCGTGCTGCTGACGGTGTCGACCTACGTGCCGTCGGCGGTCAGCTTCTCGTCGTTTCCCGCGCTGCTGCTGTTCACGACGCTGTTCCGGCTCGCGCTGAACATCGCGTCGTGCAAGCTGATCCTGCTGCATGCGAACGCCGGCCACGTGATCGACGCGTTCGGGCGGCTGGTGGTCGGCAACAACGTGGTGGTGGGCGGCGTGGTGTTCCTCGTGATCGCGGTCGTGCAGTTCATCGTGATCGCGAAAGGGTCGGAGCGGGTGGCCGAAGTCGGCGCGCGCTTCTCGCTCGACGCGATGCCGGGCAAGCAGATGAGCATCGACGCCGACTTGCGCGCCGGCATCATCAGCGCCGACGAGGCGCGCGAGCGGCGCGAGAAGCTCGAGCAGGAATCGCAGATGCACGGCGCGATGGACGGCGCGATGAAGTTCGTGAAGGGCGACGCGATCGCGGGCCTCGTGATCGCGTTCATCAACATCGTCGCGGGGATCGCGGTCGGCACGCTGATGCACGGGATGGACATCGGCGAGGCGCTGCAGCGTTACGCGATCCTGACGGTCGGCGACGGGATGGCGTCGCAGATTCCGTCGCTGCTGGTATCGATCGCGGCCGGCATCGTGACCACGCGCGTCGCGACGCGCGATGCGCGGCAGCGTCAGCTCGGCGAACAGCTCGGCGAGCAACTGGGCGCACACCCGCGCGCGCTGCTGATCGCGGCGTTCGTGCTGAGCGGTTTTCTCGTCGTGCCCGGTTTTCCGAAATGGTCGTTCGCGCTGATCGCGCTCGGCCTCGGCGCCTTCGCGTTCTCGCAACTGAAGCGCAAGACGTCCGCGCCGAGCTTCAACCTGATTCATGTCGCGGGGCGTGTCGGCGCGGCCGACGACGGCCAACCCGCGAAGGTATCGCATGCGGCGGGCGTCACGTCGCTGATCGCGGTGTCGCTGTCCGACGACCTGCGCACGGGCCTGAACCTCGCGCAACTGCAGGCGGCGCTGTCGAGCGCGAAGGCGCGTGTCGACGCGGACATCGGCACGGTATTCCCGCGCATCACGCTGAACGACGACGAGGGCGCGCCGGCCGGTACGTACCGGATCTATCTGCAGGACGTGCTCGTCGCGCACGGCGCGCTGAAGCCGGGCTGGCTGCTGTGGGACGGCGTCGCGCCGCTGCCGGAGCGCGCCGAGCGCCAGCCGGCCGAGGCGTTCGGTCCGTTCGCGACCGCGCTGTGGATCAAGCCCGACGGCGCGGCGCCGGACGGCAAGTGGCTGTCGAGCGAGAGCGCGCTGGCCGCGCACGTCGAGCAGATCGTGCGCCAGCATGCGGACGAGCTGCTCGGCATCCAGGAGACGCAGGCGCTCGTGCATCTGGTGCGCCGCGATCATCCGGAGCTGGTGGGCGAACTGACGCGGCTCGTGCCGCTGCAGCGCGTGACCGAAGTGCTGCGCCGGCTGCTCGCCGAACAGGTGCCGATCCGCAACCTGCGCGTGATCTTCGAAAGCCTGATCACGTGGGCGCCGAACGAACCCGACGACGTGATCGCGCTGGTCGAGCTCGTGCGCGTCGACCTGCGCCGGATGATCACCGATCGCCATGCGGGCACGGCGCGCCAGCTGCGGGTCGTGCTGTTCGAGCAGAACCTGCAGGAGCGGATCGAGAGCGCGGTGATGCGCACGAAGCAGGGCAATTTCCTCGCGCTGTCGAGCGCGGTCAAGCAGGACATCGGCGAACAGGTGCGCGCGATCGTGCAGGCCGCGCAGGCGGCCGGCCCCGGCGGCCACGGCAACGCGCAGGGTGGCGCGCACGGTGGCGCGCGGCTCGCGGTGATGGTCGCGCTCGGCGCGCGCCGCTACGTGAAGACGATCCTGCAGCCGGTGCTGCCCGAACTCGCGGTGCTGTCGTACCAGGAAGTCGAGGAGGACGTGCAGTTGCATACGGTCGGCTGGGTGAAGAACCCGCCGGACGACGGCACGGTCGGCGCGGGCGCCGATGTGCGCGCGCCGGGAGCCGTGCAATGACGAGCTCGACGATCCTCGACCTGACGCGCCAGGCGCTGATGCTCGTGCTGCTGCTGTCGCTGCCGATCGTGCTGATCGCCACCGTCACGGGCCTCGTCGTCGCGATCCTGCAGGCCGTCACGCAGGTGCAGGACGCCAACATCGGCATCGCGGTGCGGCTGATCGCCGTGATGGTCGCGCTCGTGCTGCTGTCCGGCTGGCTCGGCGGCGAAGTGCTGCGCTTCGCGCAGCAGGCGCTGGAACGCATGTTCGTTTCTTCCACAGGAGTTCTTTGATGCGTCGACGCGTCGCCTCGATCCGGTTTCAACCGCGCAGCCTGCAACGGGTCGCGCTTGCCGTGTGCGCGACCGCGCTGCTCACGGCGTCGCTGTGCATGGCGCCCGCGCAGCATGCGCGCGCCGCGGACCTGCGCTGGCGCAACAAGCCGTTCACGATCGTCGCGAACGGCAAGAAGATCGGCGACTTCATCCGCGAGCTCGCGTCGTCGCAGGGCGTGACGGCGGTGGTCGACCCGAAGGTCGACGGCGTGATCAGCGGCCGCTTCTCCGGCACGCCGCAGCAGACGCTCGACACGATCTGTTCCACCTACGGGCTCACGTGGTACTACGACGGCTCGTTCCTGTACGTCGATCCGGCCGACCAGTCGCAGACGCAGATGATTCCGATCCCGCCGAATGCGTCCGGCGAAATCGGCCGCGCGCTGCAGGCGATGCAGATTCCGGACAAGCGCTACACGCTGGTGATCAACGACCGCGCGAACAGCGTGTACGTGGCCGGCCCGCGCCGCTATGTCGAGCTCGTGCGGCAGGCGGTCGGCTCGGTCGGCGATCCGTCGGCGAACGGCGCGCACGCGGACATCCGCGCGTTCCGGCTGAAATACGGCTGGGCGTCGGACTTCACGATCAACCGCTCGGGCAAGGAAGTGACGGTGCCGGGCGTCGCGACGATCCTGCGCCGGCTGTTCGGCAAGGGCGGCGGCACGACCGCGGCGCCGTCGAGCACGCCGCTCGGGCAGGCCGCGCGCCAGGTGAAGCTCGGCTCGGGGCTGACGATCGCGGTGCCGCGGCTCGACTTTCCCGACATTTCCGGCGGCCCGCGGCAGGGCGGTTATGGCGGGGCGGACAGCGGCATGGGCGGCGGCTTCTCGCCGTTCTCGAACAACGGCGGCGGCGACACGCTGCCGCAGATCGTCGCCGATCCGGCGATCAACGCGGTGATCGTGCGCGACCTGCCGGAGAACATGTACCGCTACCAGTCGCTGATCAACCAGCTCGACGAGCGGCCGCGCATCGTCGAGATCAACGTGACGATCATCGACATCAACGAGGATTCGCTCGACAGCCTCGGGATCGACTGGCGCCTGCACACGACGCACGGCGACGTGCAGATCGGCAACGGCCAGAACGCGCTGAACGGCAACACCCAATACAACGGCGTCGGCAACCCGCCGCTGACGTTCGGCATCGGCACGTCGGAAACCGGGCAGACGGGCACCTTCATGCCGACCGGCATCGCGCTGACCGCATCGATCGGCGGGTCGCTGCGCAACTACCTGCTCACGCGCGTGAACGCGCTCGCGCAGAAAGGCCAGGCGCAACTGCGATCGAAGCCGAAGGTGCTCGCGCTCGACAACACCGAGGCGATCCTCGAGAACCTCACGCAGTTCTACGTGCAGGTGCCCGGCTATCAGGATTCGTCGCTGTACAGCGTGACGACCGGCACGAGCATCAAGGTGACGCCGATGATCGTCGACGAGGCGATCCGCAACGCGGCGGCGGTGTCGGGCAACCCGCAGAGCGTGATGATGTCGATCGACATCCAGGACGGCAACATCGTGCCGGGACAGGCCGTGTCGAACGTACCGGTGATCCAGCAGCGCAACATCGTCACCAAGACGATGATCGACGAAGGCAAGAGCCTGCTGATCGCCGGTTTCAACGACGACGAGGTGAAGCTGAACAAGAGCGGCGTGCCCTGGCTGTCCGACATCCCGCTGATCGGCAACCTGTTCAAGTACACCGACAAGTCGGGCAACCACATGGAGCGGTTCTACCTGCTGACGCCCCGGGTCGTGACGAACGCGTCGATGTACGCGCCGGACGGCTCGCCCGTGAACCCGGGCGTCGATGGGCCGGCGAACCAGGAAGGGATGTCGATGTATCGCCCGCCCGACAACGACGTCACGGTGCCGCTGACGCCGAAGCCGCTGCCCGGCACGAAGTTCGGTCCGCCCGCGTTGCCGGCGCCACCCAAGGATGCGGCGTCGCAGCCGGTGGCGACGACCGCAGGAGCACCCGCCCATGTCGACGAGCATCATTGATCCGCACGGCGACGGCGCATTGCCCGGCGGCGCGGGAAGCGCGGGGGCCGGTGCGGCCGCGCTCGCGTCGCCATGGAACCTGTGCTTCCTGAGCGGGCCGATGTACGGCCGCACGATGTCGCTCGCGCGCGGCGCGAACTGGGTCGGCACGGCGGCCGACTGCGAAGTGATCCTGCCCGATCGAGAGATCGGCGCGAAACAGGTGTGCCTGCAGGTCGGCGCGCTTGCGGTGACGGTGCAGAACCACGGCGGCGACACCGGCGCGCCGGTGCTGTTCAACGACGAGCCGCTCGGCAGCGGCCGCCGCTCGCTGACGCCGAACGACGTCGTGACGGTCGGCTCGATCCGGCTCGGCATCGCGCGGCATGCGCAGGCGAGCGTCGCGGTGCCCGACGAAACCGATGCGCCGGACGCCGCGCGTGAAGCGGCGTGGCCCGGCTGGCTCTCCGGCGGGCTGCGGCGGCTGGGCAGCCGGCGGCTCGTGATCGCGCTGGTCGCGCTGTGGATCGGCGTGCTGCTCGGCGCGCTCGGCTACGGCTTCGTCGCCTGGTCGGGGCGGCTGCCGTGGCAGCACGAATCGGTGCTCGCGCGCACGCACCGGCTGCAGCAACTGCTGCACGCGTATCCGGAGCTGGCGGTCGCGCCGCGCGACGACGGCGTGATCGTGTCGGGCTACGTGAGCGACCCGGCCGCGCGCGAGCGGGTCGCGCAGATCGTCGCGGGCGTCGACAACGCGGCGCTCGGCAATATCTACGTGGTCAGCGATCTGGTCGCGACCGCGCAGACCTATTTCAGCGACACGGCACTGACGGTCACGTATCTCGGCCGCGGCCGGATCGAGTTGACGGGCACGGCCGCGCGCGCGCAGATCGAGCCGCGCATCCGCAACTACATGAAGGACGCGCGCCCGGCGCTCGAGGTGGTCGACCACGTGCGCGATGCCGATGCGGCGGCGCCGCGCACGGCGACGACGCTCGGCGGCACGGCGGGCATTCCGGAGATCACGACCGTGTTCGCCGGCGACGGCGATCAACGCTACATCGAGACGGTCGATGGTAGCCGCTATTTCGAAGGCGCGCGGCTGAAGGAGGGCGCGAGCGTCGTGTCGATCGGCCCGGACGAAGTGGTGTTCGAGCGCAACGGCCAGCGCATCACGATGCCGCTCGGCGGCCCGTCGGCGCGTGCGCCCGAGCAGGCGCCGACGGCGCCCGTGGCGCCGCTCGCGAGCGGCGCGGCGGCGGGCGTCGCGCAGCCGGTGCCGGGGCCGACGCTGTTGCCGGGCGAGCCGACGACGCCGGCCGTCGCGGCGGCCGGCGCGTCGAAGGGCGCGACGCACTAGGGTCGCGACAGGATCAGCGCATCGCGTCGTGCGATGCGCGCATTACGCGACACGCCGCGCGCATGCGGCGCGTCACGTCGCCGGCGGGGCATGGGGCCGCCGCCGGAAGATGGAGTGTGTTGTTCACGTAAAGGAGCGA
The DNA here is from genome assembly GCF_016759955.1 of Burkholderia sp. KCJ3K979. NCBI lineage: Bacteria > Pseudomonadati > Pseudomonadota > Betaproteobacteria > Burkholderiales > Burkholderiaceae > Burkholderia > Burkholderia sp. KCJ3K979. Next base: position 16,064 of record NZ_JACFYV010000040.1, on the reverse strand, counting down.
AGCATGGGTACCTCGGCAGCAGGTGGTGTGACGAACACGGGCGACGTGCAGAAGCAGGCCGACGACCTGACCAAGACGCAGCTCGAACTGACCAAGATCAACTTCCAGGTTCAGCAATCGACTGCGACGTTCGAAACCAGCAACGCAGTGACCGCGCAGGAAGGGACGGCGAACGCCCAGGTTGCGCAACACCTGAGTTCCGCCGGCCGCGCGTGACGCCGGTCGCCGGCCGTGCCGCGCGACGTCGCATGCCGGGGCCGCCCGTGACGGGCGCTCGGCATCGCGTGTGCGCGTGCCGGCCGGCCCGTTTCCGGCCCTGCCGGTCAAGGAGGACACGATCATGTCGGTAACAGGCGTAGGCGCGGCGCCGCCGGGCGCGGCTGCGCTCGCGAGTGCCGCGCAGCAAGCGGGCACGGCGTCCGACCCGGCGCAGGTGCGCCAGTTCGATGCGCTGATGCAGCCGGGCGCGTCGCCGGCCGCTCCGTCGTCTTCGTCCGGTGTCGCGATGTCGCGCGCGCCGGCGGATGCGGCGCCGGCCGTGCAGATGACGCCCGCGCAGGCGAACCAGTCGTCGCTCGTCGAGCGGTTGCGCACGTACGGCAACGATCTCGATTCGCGGTACGCGAACATCGACAAGCATCGCAGCGAGATGCTGACGTCGATGGCGGACAGCCGCAGCGACCCGCTGATGACGATGGTGAAGGCGATGGATTTCCAGTGGACGGCAACCACCACGATTTCGGAATACCAGTTGAGCCTGTCGGTTGCACAGGCGGCGAACGGCTTCACGCATACGGTGCTGAAGACGCAGGAGTGAAAGCGCGCGTGCTGGCCGGCGGATGCGGCCTCACGCGCCCTGAAGCGGACAAACGATGACGACGATCGATTCGACGCCGCGCATGCATGCGTGGCGCAGCCGGGCGGCGCGCGCGCTGCTCGCGGGGCTGCTCGTGCTGTTGGCCGGGTGCCAGAAGGAGTTGTACTCGGGCCTGTCGGAGCGCGACGCGAACCAGATGGTCGCGGTGCTCGGCGACGCGGGCATCAGCGCGTCGAAGGACAACGATGCGCGCGACACGTCGGACCGCAACGCATGGCTCGTGAGCGTCGCGGACGGCGACATGCAGGCGGCGCTCACGGTGCTGCAGGCGAACGGGCTGCCGAAGCCGAGCTATGCGAGCCTCGGCGAGCTGTTCCAGAAGCAGGGCCTCGTATCGACGCCGGCCGAGGAGCGCGTGCGCTACCTGTACGGCGTATCGCAGGATCTGTCGCGCACGCTGCAGGACATCGAGGGCGTGGTGGTCGCGCGCGTGCAGGTCGTGATTCCGGAGAACGATCCGCTCGCGGACAAGATCAAGCCGTCGTCGGCCGCGGTGTACATCCGCTACCGGCCGGGCGTCGACCTGCGCGCGATGGCGCCGATGGTCAAGGATCTCGTCGCGCACAGCATCGAGGGGCTGCAGTACGACAACGTGTCGCTGTTCCTGCAGCCGGCCGCCGCGCGCGCGACGCGCGTGGACGGGATCGGCAGCGCGGTGTCGGACATCCTGCGGCTGCGCTCGCCGCTCGGCTGGCTCGTGTTCGCGCTGATCCTGCTGACCTGTGCGGTGATCGCGCTGTCGGCCGCGCGGCGCGGGATGTTCGGCGCGCGGCTTGCGGGCCTGCTCGGTGCGCCGCGCGGTGCGAGCGGGGCGGGTGGTGCGGCCGCGCAGCAGGCCAGCGGCGGACTGCGTACGCCGGACGGCGCGCGCGACGGCGCATGAGCGAGCCGCACGCGCTGCCGCCGGGCGAGGCGAGCGTCGCGGCCGAGGCGGCGACGCTGCCGTGGCTGCACCCGCTTGCGCCGCCGCCTGCCGCGCGCGCTGCCGCGTTTCATGCGCTCGTCTGCGACTTCAACCTGCGGCCCGACCGCTATCTGCATGTGACACGCGTGCCGGCCGACTGGCCTGCGCGCTACCGTTCGCCGGACACGTTCGGCGCGGCCGGCCGCAAGCTGCTCGCGCGGCACCTGCTAGACCTGAACGGCGTGGCCGACCGGTACGACTTCGACGTCGCGAACCCGTGTGCGCGACTCGCGCTGCTGCCGGGCGCGGCGCTCGAACAACTGGCCGCGTATGCGGGGCTGCTGCTGCATCGCGCATGGCTGCGCGACGCGCTGGCCGGGCGGCGCATCCGCGCGGAAGTCGCGGCGCGGCTCGGCGGCGATGCGCTCGAACTCGCGCTCGAACGCGCGCCGGAATTCGGTGCGCTCGCGGAAACGCTGGAACCGTGGCGCGCCGATCCCGCCGCGCTGCCGGTCGTGATCCGGGCGCGCGGCGGCCGGCTGCTCGCGGATTTCATCGGCGTGGCCGGCGACGCGGTCGCGCGGCGCGTGCGCCTGAAATTCAACCGCGCGATCGACGATGAGGCGCCGTACTGGCTGAACCGCGCGCAGCGCGACCAGTTCGGCGAACTGATGTTCCTGTTTCTGATTCCCGAGAGGCTTGCGTCATGGGACTGGCTTTTCTGATCACGAGCGACAACCTGCAGCTACTGTCGGAACGCAAGGTGCTCAAGGAGCGCGAATACGCGGCGCTGCTCGACGCGTCCGCTGTGATCGCGACCGCGCATGAAGAGGCGGCGCGCATCGTCGCCGACGCGCAGCGCGAATTCGACAAGCGTCAGGCGGCCGGCTACGACGAAGGCATGCGCCGCGCGCAGCGCGAGCAGGCCGCGCAGGCGTACACGCAGGCGCTGGCCGCCACGCGCACGATGGAGACGATGAAGGACGCGATGGCCGATATCGTCGTGAAGGCCGTGCGCGCGATCGTCGGCGAGATGAGCACGCAGAAGCTGTACGAGGCCGCGCTCGCGCGGATCGCGCCGCTCGTACGTGACGAGGCGTTCCTGATCGTGCGCATCGCGCCCGGCCGCAAGGACGAGATGCGCGACGCGCTCGACGGCGCGTTCGCGGGGCAGTCGAACCGGCAGAAGATCCGCATCGTCGAGGACGCGCAGCTCGAACGCCATGCGTGCACGGTCGAGACGCCGTCCGGGCGCATCGACGCGAGCCTCGATCTGCAGATCGACGCGTTGCGCCAGGCGATTCGCCGCGACGCGCTGAAGGGCGCCGCGCGATGAACGCGCCGCTCGACGATCCGCCACCGTTCGGCGACGACGACGGCGCGCCGTTCGATCGCGGCCGCCTGGTCGGCGAACTCGACGCGGGGCTCGCGTTCTTCTCACCGGTGTCGGTGCAGGGCCGCGTCAACCACGCGGTCGGGCAGATATTGAACGCGACGGGCATCCGCGCGCGGCTCGGCGAGATCTGCGAGCTGCGCACGCCGAACCAGCCGACGCTGCTGGCCGAAGTGGTCGGCTTCTCGCGGCAGACGACGCTGCTCACGCCGCTCGGCGACGTGGCCGGGCTGTCGCCGGAAACCACCGTCGTGCCGTCCGGACGCGAGCACGTCTTTCCGGTGGGCGAGGCGCTGTTCGGCCGCGTGCTCGACGGGCTCGGCCGGCCGCTCGACGATCTCGGGCCGGTGACCGGCGCCGCGTGGGTCTCGACGCAGCAGGACCCGCCGAACCCGCTCGCGCGCAAGATGATCGACACGCCGTTTCCGACCGGCGTGCGGGTGATCGACGGGCTGATGACGCTCGGCATCGGGCAGCGCGTCGGCATCTTCGCGCCGTCGGGCGTCGGCAAGAGCACGCTGCTCGGGATGATCGCGCGCGGCGCGCAGGCCGACGTGAACGTGATCGCGCTGGTCGGCGAACGCGGCCGCGAGGTGCGCGAATTCATCGAGCACAGCCTGTCGCCCGAGGTGCGCGCGCGTTCGATCGTCGTCGTGTCGACGTCCGATCGCCCCGCGATGGAGCGCGTGAAATCCGCGCTGGTCGCGACCGCGATCGCCGAGCACTTCCGCGATGCGGGCAAGCGCGTGCTGCTGCTGGTCGATTCGCTGACGCGCTTTGCCCGCGCGCAGCGCGAAGTCGGCCTCGCGAGCGGCGAGCCGCCGACGCGGCGCAGCTTCCCGCCGTCGACGTTCGCGGTGCTGCCGCGGCTACTCGAACGCGCGGGGCAAGGCGCGCGCGGGTCGATCACCGCGCTCTACACGGTGCTCGTCGAAGGCGACGAGGAATCGGACCCGATCGCCGAGGAGGTGCGTTCGATCCTCGACGGCCACATCGTGCTGTCGCGCAAGATCGCGCTCGCGAACCGCTATCCGGCGATCGACGTGCTCGCGAGCCTGTCGCGCGTGATGCCGCTCGTCGCGAGCCGCGCGCACCAGCATGCGGCCGCGCGCGTGCGCGAGCTGATCGCGAAGTACCAGGAGATCGAGCTGCTGGTGCAGATCGGCGAGTATCGCGAAGGCAGCGACCGGCTCGGCGATCTCGCGCTGCGCGCGCGCGACGCGATCGGCGCGTTCTGCGCGCAGGCGTCGGACGAGGACGTGCGCTTCGACGCGCTGCTCGCAAAGCTGACGAAGCTGGCGAACGATCATGTCTGAAGCCGACGATCGCCTCGTGCTCGCGACCCTCGCCCGCCTGAAGCGCGTACGCGAGATGCGCAGCCAGATCGCCCGAGTCGCGGCCGCGCGCCAGCAGGGCATCGCCGCGCAGAGCCGCCGCGCGCTCGCGGCCGCGCAGGCGCAGCTCGCGCAGCAGGTCGCCGCGAAGGCCGCGATCCAGACGCGGCTCGCCGACGACGTGCGCGAGGCCCGCGCGTTGCAGAACGCGGCGGCCGATACGCGCACGTTCGACCGGCATATCGGCACCGCGAACGCGTCGGTGAGCGAGGCCGCGCACGTGCATCGCGGCCACGAGGCGATGCTCGCCGACCTGCAGCGCGCCGCGCGCAAGGCGAAGGCCGCCGAGGACAAGCTGGAGAAGGCCGGCGAGAAGGCGCTGCATGCGCGCGCCGCGCGGGTCGAGCGCGACGCCGACGAAGTCGCGGACGGCTATGCGGTACGGCGCTTCGCGACGGGCGGCACCTGGGTGGCCGGTGCGGGCGACGCCGCGGCCGGTCATGCGTCCACGCCGCCGGAGGCCGCAGCCGCGTTCGATGCGGCGATGACCGAAGCGGAAACGGACGCCGACATCGCCGCTGAAACCGACGCTGAAACCGCCGCATCCGTCGCGCCCGACGATCCCGCCCCGCCCGCCGCCGCGGAGCGCCGATGCTAGACCAGGCCGCGGGTTTCAACGACGTCGCCGGCATGCTGCGGCCGCTGCTCTACGTGATGCCGCGCCTGCTGCCGATCATGTTCGTCGTGCCGGTATTCAACGAGCAGATCATCACGGGCCTCGTGCGCAACGGGATCGCGGTCGTGATTGCCGCGTTCGTCGCGCCGACGATCGATGCCGCGCAGGTCGCCGCGCTGCCGTTCCTGATGTGGTGCCTGCTGGTCGCGAAGGAGGCGATGGTCGGCATGCTGCTCGCGGGCGCGTTCAGCGCGGTGCTGTTCGCGATCCAGGGCGTCGGCTACCTGATCGACTTCCAGACCGGCAGCGGCAGCGCCGCGTTCTTCGATCCGATGGGTGGCCACGAGGGCGGCCCGACTTCCGGATTCCTGAATTTCGTCGCGATCGCGCTGTTCGTCACGGCGGGCGGGTTGCAGGTGCTCGTGCAACTGTTCGCGCAGTCGTACGCATGGTGGCCGATCGGCTCGCTCGGCCCCGACTTCTCGTCGATGCTGCAGACCTTCATCGTGCGGCAGACCGATACGATCTTCGAATGGATGGTGAAGCTCGCGGCGCCGGTCACGATCGTGCTGGTGCTCGTCGAGCTGGGCATCGGCCTGGTCGGGCGCGCGGTGCCGCAGCTCAACATCTTCGTGTTCTCGCAGCCGCTGAAGAGCGCGCTCGCGGTGCTGATGATGATCCTGTTCCTGCCGGTGGTGTACGCGTCGCTGCATTCGCTGCTGAGCCCCGACAGCGGGCTGATGGCGTTGCTGCGCGCGCTGTTCGCCGCGCACGGCGGCGGCTGAGCGCGCCGGAGCCGGGATGGCCGAAAAGGACCAGAAGCCGACCGCGAAGCGCCTGCGCGAGGCGCGCGAGAAAGGCGACGTGCCGAAGAGCGCGGAAACGGTGTCATCCGCGTTCTTCGTCGGCGTGTGCGTGGCGCTCGCGGTGGGCATCGGCTCGCTGTTCGCGCGCGTGCAGGCGCTGTTCCGGCTCGTGTTCGACGCGGTCGGCGCGGCCGATCCTGCCGCGCGGCTCGCGGCGCTGATCGACGGCGCCGCGCGCGACTGGGCGACGCTGTCCGCGCAGATCGTCGCGGCCGGCCTGCTGGCGGGGCTGCTCGCGGGCTTCGTGCAGGTGGGCGGCGTGATGGCGTGGAGCCGCCTCGTGCCGCAGTTGTCGCGGCTCAACCCGGCCGAGGGGATGAAGAACCTGTGGTCGCTGCGCAACCTCGTCAATCTCGCGAAGATGCTGCTGAAGACCGCGCTGCTCGTCGCGACGCTCGGCTGGGTGATCGTCGAGTCGCTCGATCCGTCGGTGCAGTCGGGTTTCACGCGACCGGCCTCGATCCTCGCGCTGATCGTGAAGCTGCTGATGCTGCTGTTCGGCTGGGCCGCGCTGATCTACATCGTGATGGCGCTGATCGACATCGTGCACCAGCGGCACGAGTTCAATCAGAAGATGAAGATGTCGATCGACGAAGTGCGGCGCGAGCACAAGGAGGACGAAGGCGATCCGCACATCCAGGCGAAGCGCCGCCAGCTCGCGCGCGAAGCGCAGTTCGCGTCGCTGCCGGACCGGATCGGCTATGCGTCGGTGGTCGTCTATTCGCCGCGCGTCGCGGTCGCGCTCTACTACGGCGGGATGGGCTCGCTGCCGTGGGTGCTCGCGCGCGGCGAGGGCGACGCGGCCGAGCGGATCGTGCGGCTGGCCCGCGACGCGCTGCGCCCGACGCTCGCCAACGTCGGGCTCGCGCAGGCGCTGTACGAGACGACGCCCGAGAACGGCACGATCCAGCCGCAGCATTTCCGCGCGGTCGCGCAGTTGCTGAAATGGGCGACCGGCACCGCTTGACGGCGGCGTGGGGGGGCGTCGCATTACATCAAGCCCTTTTTTGTCGGCAATGCTTGCCGGCGATCCGGCCGGATTCGATATGACCCCATCGCTCGAGCATCGGCATACGGCGCTTGACGTCCATTTTTTTCCGGATGTCGCCGACATTCACTGGTGAATTATTGCTGATTTATTTCTTCGTAATATGGCTCGACCGTCACGCCCGACGGCGGGCCGCGAGGTTGCGCCACCCGTGACGGACCAGGTCAACAGGGGCAGACAAATCAATGTGCGGAATCGACGGCTTTCTGAATAGCGTCGCCTTCGATGAGGAGACAGCGCGCGGCACGCTCGCGCGAATGACGGCGAGCCTCGCGCATCGCGGGCCGGACGGGCAGGGCATCTGGGTCGACCCGGATGCCGGCATCGCGCTCGGCCACCGGCGGCTCGCGATCGTCGACCTGTCGGTGCACGGCCGGCAGCCGATGGCTTCCGCGTGCGGTCGCTACGTCCTCGTCTTCAACGGCGAAATCTACAACCATCGCGAACTGCGCGCGGAGCTCGAGCGCGCAGGGCGTGCACCGGCGTGGCGCGGTCACTCCGACAGCGAGGTGCTGATCGCGGCGATCGTCGCGTGGGGCGTCGAGGCCACGTTGCGCCGCGCGACCGGCATGTTCGCGTTCGCGCTGTGGAATCGCGCGTCGCGAGTGCTGACGCTCGCGCGCGACCGGATCGGCGAGAAGCCGCTCTACTACGGGCGGATCGGCGACGCGCTCGTGTTCGCGTCCGAGCTGAAGGCGTTGCGCGGCTACCCGGGCTTCGACGGCACGGTCGATCGCGACGCGCTGTGCCTGTACCTGCGCCAGTCGAGCGTGCCCGCGCCCTACACGATCTATCGCGGCATCCGCAAGCTGCCGCCCGGCACGTACATCCAGTTCGAACATGCGCGCGACACGCCGCGCCTGCGCGCGTACTGGACGCTCGAACAGGCGATCGAGGCGGGCCGCGCGCAGCCGTTCGAGGGCAGCGCCGACGAAGCCGTCGGCCAGCTCGACACGATCCTGCGCCAGGCCGTCGCGCGGCAGATGGAGGCCGACGTGCCGCTCGGCGCGTTCCTGTCGGGCGGCATCGATTCGTCGGCGATCGTCGCGCTGATGCAGGCGCAATCGGCGACGCCGGTCGACACGTTTACGATCGGCTTTCACGAGGCCGGCTACGACGAAGCCGGTTACGCGAAGGCCGTCGCGCGCCATCTCGGCACGCGCCATACCGAGCTTTACGTGACGGCCGACCATGCGCTCGGCGTCGTGCCGAAGCTGCCGTCGATCTATGACGAGCCGTTCTCCGATGCGTCGCAGATCCCGACCTTTCTCGTCTCCGAACTGACGCGCCGGCACGTGAAGGTGAGCCTGTCCGGCGACGGCGGCGACGAATTGTTCGGCGGCTATACGCGCTACTTCCTGACGCCGCGCCTGTGGCGCAAGCTGCATCGCGTGCCGGCGGCGGTGCGCGCGCGGATCGCCGCCGCGCTGCATGCGTTGCGGCCCGATCACGCGGACCAGCTCGCGGCCGTCGCGCAGGGGGCGTTCGGCGGCGGTGTGGAAGCGCGCGAATCCGCGTCGCGCATCGGCGATCGCCTGCACAAGCTCGGTCATGTGATGACGGCCGAGAGCCGCATCGGGCTGTACCGGCTGCTGATGTCGTCGGTGCATCATCCGGAGCGCCTCGCGCTGTCGGGGCAGGAGCCGCCGACGCCGCTCGACACGGTGTCCGCGTGGCCCGCGCACCTGAGCTTCGCCGAGCAGGCGATGGCGATCGACACGCTCACGTACCTGCCGACCGACATTCTCGCGAAGGTCGATCGCGCGGCGATGGCCGTGAGCCTCGAGACGCGCATGCCGTTCCTCGATCATCACGTCGTCGAATTCGCGTGGCGCGTGCCGGCGTCGGTGCGCTTGCCGGAAGGGCAGTCGAAGGCGCTGCTGCGCCGGCTGCTCGACCGGTACGTGCCGTCCGCGCTGATCGACCGGCCGAAGCAGGGCTTCTGCGCGCCCGTCGACCACTGGCTGCGCGGCGCGCTGCGCGACTGGGCCGACGCGCTGCTGCGGCCGTCGCGCCTGCGCGAAGAGGGCTTCTTCGATGCGGCGGCGGTCGAGCGGCTGTGGCGCCAGCACCAGACGGGCCGGATGAACTGGCAGCACCAGCTGTGGACGGTGCTGATGTTCCAGGCGTGGCTGGAACATCAGCGGGCGGCGTGATGCGGCATGCCGCGCGCAACCGGTGCGCGCGGCGCCACGCGGCCCGCGCGCCGCTGTCAGCCCACGATCAGCGGCGTGCCGACCGACAGACGGTTCGGATCGCGTGAAACCGACGGATTGAGCTGCAGGATCTCGTTGAACGCGCGCGTATCCTGTTCGCCGCGCGTCATCGCCTGCTGATCGGCGCGCGACACGTGCGCGGCGTCGAGCAGCGACTGGCGATGCTGGTCGGCGATGACCCACAGCGAATCGCCGGCGACGACGATGTAGGGTTGCGGCGACCCGGACGGTTGCGCGGTCGACGGCGTGGCGCTGGCCGACGGCGAAGCCGGCGCGGCAGGCGACGCACTCGACGCACTGGGCGAGGCAGTCGCCGAGGCGCTTGCCGAAGGACTGGCCGACGCGCTTGCCGAAGCGCTCGGCGAAGCGCCGGGCGCGAGATTCGACTGCGACGAATTCGACTGATTCGACGAACCTGAGCCCGAGCCGAAGAACGTCGTCCACAGACTTTCGATCAGCTTGTACGCGAACGCGCCGACCGGAATCAGCACGACGGCCGTGGGGATCTTCTTGATCAGCGGCGTCGCGTTCGGGAAATGCGTGTTCAGACGCCCGCCGAGCAGCAGCGCGGTGGACACGCCGGTCGCGATCGCGAGGTCGTAATGGCCGCCGCTCCACTGCACGCCGGTGCCGAGGCCGCCGTACGCGACGGCCATGAAGTCGCTCGCCGAATCGGTGAAGCGCACGATGCGGCTGCGCTTGTCGGCATTCACGCGATGCGCGCCGATCGTGTAGACGAGGCCCGCATACGTGGCGCCGAACGCCCCGCTCGCGATGGCGGCCGAGCCGTAGGCGAGATCGAACGCCCCGTGCGCATGCACGACGCCGCTGATGCCGACCGCGAGCGTCGCGGTCGACGTGATCGCGGCGCCCGCGCGGCCCGCGATCCCGAACAGGTGACGCGGGTTGCCGGTATGGAGCTGCTGCAGCGACGTGCCGCCGACGGTGCCCTGCATCTGCGCGAGCACGTCCGCGGCGAGCGCCTTGATGTGGGTGGTCGCGTCGTCGAAACTCATCAGCCCGACGCGGTTCAGCTCGACATACTGCGCGGCCAGCGTCCGCGCTTCGTTCGAGATCTGCTCGAGCTGCGCGCGCCGGTTCTGGCCGTAATCGTGCGCACCCGAGCGCAATTGCCGCGACAGCGTCACTTCGAGCCGCGTGAGCACCGCCTGCGCGGCCTTCGGATCGCCGGCCTGCAGGCTGCGCACCGCACCCTGGTGCATGACCTGGAACACGCGGCCCAGGCGCGAGCCCAGCAGGAACGACGATGTCGCGCTGCCGAGCATGTCCTGCCGCAGCACGTGCGTCGCGCCGAGCGTATCGGCGATCACGAGCGCGCCGGCACCGGTGACGAGCGAGCTGAAGCCGATCGACTTCCACAGCTCCGCCTTGCGGAACGACGGCCGATGCACGCGCAGCGCGTTGATCTGCGCGAGCGCCTGCAGTTCCTCGATCATCTTGGCCTGTTTCGGGTTCGCCGCGATCTGCCGGCCGACGCTGATCGGCTTCGACGGATCGTTCTTCAGCGCTTCGCGCTCGACCACCGACTGCCAGTACGCGCGACTGTCGGGCAGCGGCCCGGCGGGATCGGCAGTCGACACGACGGTGCCGCGGGCCGGCGCGCGGCCGCCGGCTTCCGCGAGCCAGCGCTCGCCGAAGCGGCGGGCGAGTTTTTCGGTGCGCGTGGCGGGCGGATGATCGGCTGACGCCCACTGCGTCATCGCATGCTCGATCGTCGCCTTGCGCGCCTGGTTGACGAGTGCGGTCGTGTTGCGTTCGTACAGTTCGCTGCGCAGCGTCGCGAGTGCGTCGTCGGACAGCCCTTTCGATTTGCCGATGCGCGCGATCTCCGCGAACAGCACCTGCTGCTGGTTCGCGAACGCCTCGGGACTTACCGGTTCGAAGACGCGCGTGAGCGCATCGGCGCCGTGCAGTCGCGCGAACTTGCCGTGACGGTCGGTCTGGTAATAGTCGACGATCCGTTCCGCCAGCGCCCGCGTCAGGTCCTGGTTCGCGATGAAGTCGGCCCCGTGCGTGCCGTACGACAGCCCGACGTGCAGCCAGTCGATCGCCTTGCGGTCGAGCAGCGCATCGAGCAGCTCGACGTGGCCGGCGCCCGGCACCGGCTCGAGCACGGCGTCCCATCCGTGAAAGCTCAGCATCACGTTCGGCGCCGGTTCGCCCGCGTGATCGTGCGACCACGTCTCGAACGACGTCATCAGCCGCGTGTATTCGGCATAGCTGTCGTTGGTGCCGGCGATCGTACGGCGGTCGTCCGCGGAGACGAGCGGGCGGCCCGACGCCGCTTCGAGACGAAGCTGGAAGCCGTGGCGCGACGCCGCGGTGAGCCATTTGTGCAGATGCGCGATGTCGTCGAGCTCGAGCGTGCGCGTGGTGCCGTCCGACGCCTCGCGCGTGATCGTCGCGTCGGCCTCGTTGTAGCGCGCGCCGATCGGGGACCCGAACTTGCGGGCGCGCCGGATGAACGCCGGATCGTGCTTGCCGCCGCGCGCGGCCGCGAGCGTGTGCGGATCGACCGGAATCGACACCACCGGCATCGCGCCGCCATATTGCTCGACGTAGCGCACCGCGAGCGCAGGATCGTCGCGCAGGTTGAACGCACGCGCCATCGGCGCGACGCGGTCCTGGATCTCGGCCGGCGCGCGCACGAACGCCTGGATCGCGCGCTTGTCGATCATGCGTGCCGCGCTGTGGCGCGTGGCATACGCCTGCATCCACTTCACGAAGCGGTTGTGATCGCCGCCGGGATCGGCGACCGGCCCGCGCGACGGCATGCTCGACACCTCGCGCGCAAGACCGACGGGGATGCCGAGCGCTTTCAGCATCGGTGCGTCGGCCAGGATCGTCTGCGGTTCGTCGGTCAGTGCGAGGCCGCCGGCATCGGGCTGGTTCCTGCGTGCGGCGACCGCCTTCACGCGGTCGATCGTCGGGAACCAGTCGGCCACCTTCGCGGCGCCGTAACGCATCACCCATTCCGCGACCGTGCTCGAACCCAGGCTCGGCTGGTATGGCCGCAGCGTCAGCGGCTTGGCCGCCGGCGTTTTCGGTGGCTTCTGCGGCTTCGGCGCGTTCGACGCGTTTGCCGCATTCGCGGCGCGGCGGTTGCGCCGGCCGCGCTTGCCGCGCAGCGCGTTGCGCACCCGGCCGGCAGGGCCCGTGGAGCCGCCGGCCGCCGGCTGCGCGGCTTGCTGGGCCGCGGCGAGGTCGGCCTGCGCGGCTTTCACGCGATCGATCTGGCCGGCGATCTGCGTGCGGATCCAGCGTGTCGCGAGGTCGAACTTCTGCGGCAGCGCATCGAAATACGACTTCTCGTCGAGCAGCTGCGTGAGTCGTTGCGCGAGCGCGGCTTTCTGCGTGGCGGTCGCGCGCGGATCGAACGCCTCGGGCGCGAGCGTCGACAGCAGAAAGTGCTGGTTCGCGCCGAACGGGCCGCGCCCGAGCGGCATCTCGTCGAGCGGGCGGCCCGCGTCCGGGTGGTCGCGCAATTGCTCGGCGTCGTCGTACCAGCGCGCGTTGCCGTCGTGGATCGCGATGATGCCGCGGCGCGTATGCAGCGATTCGGCAACCGGATGATCGGTCTCGTACACGTACACGTAGTGATCGCCGCGCAGTGCCTTCAGCTCCAGCGCGCGCATCAGGTGCAGCGTGTTCGCGCCGCTGAAGTCGATCGCGAGCTGCTCGCTGTCCGGGACGAGCTTCGGCGGCAGGAACGGACTGTCGGCGCCCTCGATCTCGGCGATCTTGCGGCGCACGCCGGGGTCGGCTTTCGCGAGGCCGCGCTGCACGCGCGTGCCGAGTTTCTGCATCGGCGGCTTCTCGTCGCCGAGCGCCTTGCGCATTTCCGCCGGCGCGAAGCCGCCGTAGCGCTCGACCGTGTCGTGCGTGACGTCCGTCACGACGAATCGCACGCCGCGCCGGCCGCCGGACAGGTTGCGCGCGCGTCGGCGGAACGCGGCGCCGAGATCGCGCGGCGCGATCGTCGCGTCGCCGAGCGAGGTCGACTCGTGATAGGTCCAGTCGTGCGCGGCGTTGCGCGTCGCGTAGCCGAGCACCTTGCCGGTTTCCTTGTCGATCGCGTAAAGCGTCGCGCCGTCGCCGGCCGCTTTCGCCGCTTGTTTCGGCCGGCGAAAGCGCGGCGCGTCGGCAAGCGACTGCAGCGTCGTGACGACGTCCGCGTCGGGCGTCGCGGCCGCCTGTTCGGCTTCCCAGGTGCGGCCATCGCTGCGCGCGGTGATCCGCGCGGCGCCGCCGTATTCGCGCAATTGCGCGAGCGACACGGGCGATACATAGAAATCGACGTTCGCCCGTTCCGCGCTGCCGTTGTCCTTCAGCGCGCGATAGACCGCGTCGCGGATCGGCACGGCCGGATCGGCGGACGCCTTGTCGACGAACGTCCCGTGCTCGTCGGTGCGCATGCTCGCGACGAACGTCGGCTGCGCGTGGCGCGCGTCGATCGATGCGTCCGGCCGCGGTTCATGCTCGGCGATCAGCACGTGCGCATTCGTGCCGAACGCCTCCTTCATTTGCTCGAGCGACGCGAGTTGCGAACCGTCGATGCGGATCAGGTCGCGTTTGCCGTGCGAGGCGAGGTGATCGAGCGCATGCTGGCGGCGCGCGGCGTCCGCCGTCGCCGCGGGCACCGGCGCGTTCGACGCCGGCTGCGGCGCGGGCGCCGGCATCTCGCGCGGCACGCCGAGCGCGTGCACCGCATCGGCCTGGCTCGCGTAGTACGCGCGATAGGTCGCGTGGCCCGGCACGGACGGCGCGACGTCGCCGAAGGCGGCCGCGAGCCGGCGCAGCCCGGCTTCGTCGCCGGGCATCACGTGATCGGCTTCGCGCGCGATCGCATCGGGCAGGCGGGCGTCCCTCGCGATGTCGATGCCGCCATCGTCAAGGATTTCGCGGCGCACCGCGAACGCGTTCGCCTGTGCGCGCGCTTCGGCCATCAGCGCGCTGTCGGCAAGCGCCTGCGGCGACGAACGGTCGAGCGCGAGGCGGCGGGTGATCGTCTCGACCGCGTGCTGCGCTTCGTGCGCGAGCGTGTAGACGAGCGTGCCGGCGCCGTGGAACTGCCCGTCGAGCACGATCCGCTGCTTCGCGGTATCGATCCGGCTGCCGCGCCCGGGCCGGCCCACCACGATTTTCCAGCCGGCCTCGCCGGCCAGCGCGACCTGCTGGCGCAACAGGCTCGAGCGGTCGACCAGCGCATGGGCGGCCTTGGGCAGCGGCGCGCCGCCGAACCGCATCCGGACGCGCGTGATGACCGATGGCTTCTGCACGAACGCGTCGGGCGGCAAGTGCTCGGTGATGCCGGGATGCGCGAGCTCGATCGCGCCGCGCGCGATGCCGTCCTCGAGCATCACGCGCAGCGTGCCGATCTCGCGGACGATGCCTTCCACGTTCAGCTTCGGCGCATCGGTCATGACCGTCGACGGATCGCTCAGGTAGAAGTCGCCGTGCGCGTCGAACACGCCTTCGAAGTCGTAGTACAGACGGTGCTGCGCGGTGATGTCGCGCGCGCGGTCGAGCTGCGCGAATGCGTCGCGGGTGACGCGCGACGGCAGCATGCCGGCCATCACGTCGTGGCTGCTCAGCGACGCGAACGGCGCGTACATCACGGCCACGCGATCGAATGCCGCGAACGGGCCGCCGACCGTGAGCGTGCGCAGTCCGTGCGCGCGCAGCGCCGCGAGGCCTTCCTGTTCGAGGCGGATCGATTCGATGTGACCGAGAATCGCGCGATTGTCCGTGCCCTCGTAGAGGCCGATCGCATTGCGGCGGCCCAGTTCGAACACGGTCTTCTCGATGCCGGCGCCGGTCGCCGCGCCGGTGAAGCGCTCGACCGGCACACGCGCGGCCGGATCGCCGCTCACGTGGACGCCGTTGCCGTCCACGTCGAGCGCGCCCAGGTCCGGGCGCTGGTGCGGTGCCGGATCGTAGCGCAGCCACGCGTTGGTATGGCCGAGCCGCGCCTCGGCGCCGAGCCCGACCGCGATCGTCGGCGGCGCGTAGACGGGGCGCTGCCACACGTTCGCGAGCCAGGCGGCGGCGTCGCGGCCGTTGCGTGCCGACAGAATCACCGACGAGCCGGGCAGGCCGAGCACCGAGCGGTGCGCGAGCGTGACCTCGACCGGCGTGTACGGCCGGCCCTCCGGATCGACGAGACGGCCTTGTGCGTCGGTGACGCCATGCACGATCACGATGCGGCCGTCGCGGTCGTAGGACAGCGGGCCCGAGCGGTCCAGCGTCAACGCGTCGACGCCGGCCACCGGCTTGCCGTCGAACGGCGATGCCTTCACCGGCCGTGCGCGCGACCATGCCGTTTCTTCGGCGAGCGTCGCGGCCGTCTCGCGCGGCGCCGGCATCGTGACGCCGGTGTGCCGCGCGGCCTGCGCGTGACGCCGATACAGCTCGCCGTAGGTCACGCCGCCGTCGAGCGACGTCGGACTGTGCTCGAACGCGTCGGCGAGACGCGCGAGCGAGGCGGCGTCCCCGGCCCGCGCGCGGCCGTATTCGTTGGCGATCGCGTCGGGCAGCGCGACGTGGCGGCCGATGTCGATGCCGAGGTTCGCGCGGATCTCGTCGCGCACCGCGAATGCGTTGACCTGCGCGCGCGCCTCGGCGAGCAGCGCGCTGCGCACGTAGCGCTGCGTCGAGCCGTAGTCGAGCCCGAGCGTGCCGGTCGCGGCCTCGAGCGCATGGCGGGCTTCGTGCGCGAGCACGTAGACC
>NZ_JACFYV010000409.1:0-1706 GCF_016759955.1 Burkholderia sp. KCJ3K979 | reverse complement strand
GTCGGTGCGCACCTGCCAGATGCGGGCGATCGCGGTCGCGATCTCGGCATCGCTCGCGCCGCCGCGCACAAGTGCGCGCAGGTCGTGGCCGGTCGACGCGAACAGGCACAGGTACAGCTTGCCTTCGGTCGACAGCCGCGCGCGCGTGCAGTCGCCGCAGAAGGCCTGCGTGACGCTCGAGATCACGCCGATCTCGCCGCTGCCGTCCGCATAGCCCCAGCGCTGCGCGGTTTCGGCCGCCGTGTGCGGCTCGAGCGGCACGAGCGGGAAATGTTCGGCGATACGTGCGACGACGTCCGCCGACGGCAGTACCTCGGTCATGTTCCAGCCGTTCGACGTGCCGACGTCCATGTATTCGATGAAACGCAGGATCACGCCGGTGCCGCGGAAGCGCTCGGCCATCGGCAGGATCTCGCTGTCGTTGGTGCCGCGCTTCACGACCATGTTGACCTTGACCGGCGCGAGGCCCGCGGCCTGTGCGGCGAAGATGCCGTCGAGCACGTCGGCGCTCGCGAACTCGGCATCGTTCATGCGCTTGAACAGCGCGTCGTCGAGCGCATCGAGGCTGACCGTGACGCGCGTGAGCCCGGCGTCCTTCAGCGCGCGCGCCTTGCGTGCGAGCAGCGAGCCGTTGGTCGTCAGTGTCAGGTCGAGCGGGCGGCCGGCGTGCGTCGTCAGGCGCGCGAGGCGCTCGATCAGGAATTCGAGGTTCTTGCGCAGCAACGGTTCACCGCCCGTGATGCGGATCTTCTCGACGCCGTGCGCGACGAAGAGCCGCGCCACGCGCTCGATTTCCTCGTGCGTGAGCAGCGCGCTGTGCGGCAGGAACGGGTAGTCCTTGTCGAACACCGCGCGCGGCATGCAGTACACGCAACGGAAGTTGCAGCGGTCCGTCACCGAAATGCGCAGGTCGCGCAGCGGCCTGGCGAACGTGTCGGCCAGCGTGCCGTCGGGGGCATGCGCGACGCCGGAGACGTCCGGCATCCCGCTGACGTCGGCGAGAGGAATGATGCGTCGGGACATGTTGGAAGAAGTGCGAACCAGACTGCTATTTTAGCCGCAACCGGCCGGCGGGGCCGGTGGGCGGAAACCCGCAGCGCGGACATGAAAAAGCCCGCCGGAGGCGGGCTTTTCCTGGTCGTGCGATGCGCCGTTCAGTGGTGCGTCGTTTCGACCTGCTGCATCGGGGCCGTATCGGCCGGCGGCAGCACCTTGCGTTCGCGCGGCACGCGGGCCGGGCGCGGGAGCCGCGATGCGGCTTCCTGCGCGGCCGCGAACTTGTCGGCGTCCGTGTTCACCCAGACGAGACCGGCCTGCTCCAGCACGACATCCAGGCTCGCCGAAGCGGGCGCGGCTGCCGGTTGTGCGGGGGCGGGAGCCGGCGTCGGTACCGGGGCCGGTGCAGCGACGGCCTCGGCCGGTGCGGCTTCGACCGGTGCCGGTTCGATTGCCACCGGCGCGGTTTCGATCGCCACGGCGGCCGGAGCGGCTTGCTCGACCGGCGCGGCTTGCGGCGCCTCGACAGCGGCCGGCACGGTTGCCGGCACTTCGAACGCGTCGGTCGGCGACACCGCGACCGGAGCCGGGCCCGCTTCCGCGACCACCGGTGCAACCGGTGCCGGTTCTGCTGCCTGGACGGCGACGGCGGGCTCGACCGGGGCGGCCGGAGCCGCTTCGACGCGTGCCGGTGCCGGCTGCGCTTCGAC
>NZ_JACFYV010000408.1:0-1715 GCF_016759955.1 Burkholderia sp. KCJ3K979 | reverse complement strand
CGCTTCGTCGCGGTCGGCAGCGAAGCGGACGTGATGCCGCTCGCGGGCCGCGCGACGAAGGTGGTCGATCTCGGCGGCCGCGGCGTGCTGCCGGGCCTGATCGACAACCACTGCCACGTGATTCGTGGCGGACTGAACTACAACATGGAGCTGCGCTGGGACGGCGTGCCGTCGCTTGCGCTCGCGATGGAGATGCTCAAGCAGCAGGTCGCGATCACGCCCGCGCCGCAGTGGGTGCGCGTGGTCGGCGGCTTCACCGAACATCAGTTCGTGGAGAAACGGCTGCCGACGATCGAAGAACTGAACGCAGTCGCGCCCGATACGCCGGTATTCATCCTGCACCTGTACGATCGCGCGCTGCTGAACGCGGCGGCGCTGCGGGTGGTCGGCTATACGAAGGACACGCCGGAGCCGCCGGGCGGCACGATCCTGCGCGACGCGGCAGGCAACCCGACCGGCCTGCTGCTCGCGAACCCGAACGCGACGATCCTTTACGCGACGCTCGCGAAAGGCCCGAAGCTGCCGTTCGAGTATCAGTACAACTCGACGCGCCATTTCATGCGCGAGCTGAACCGGCTCGGCGTGACGGGGGTGATCGACGCGGGCGGCGGCTCGCAGAATTATCCCGATGATTACGAAGTGATCCGCAAGCTGCACGATGCGGGCGAGATGACGATCCGGATCGCGTACAACCTGTTCACGCAGAAGCCGAACGCGGAGAAGGAAGACTTCGTGAACTGGACGAAGAGCGTCAAGTACCACGACGGCACCGACTACTTCCGCAACAACGGCGCGGGCGAGATGCTGGCGTTTTCGGCGGCCGACTTCGAAGACTTCCGCGTCGCGCGGCCGGACCTGCCCGCACAGATGGAGGACGACCTCGAAGGCGTCGTGCGCGTGCTCGCGGAAAACCGTTGGCCGTGGCGCATGCACGCGACCTATGACGAAACGATCAGCCGCGCGCTCGACGTGTTCGAGAAGGTCAACGAGGACATCCCGCTCGCAGGGCTGAACTGGTTCTTCGATCACGCGGAAACGATCACCGAGCAATCGATGGACCGGATTGCCGCGCTCGGCGGCGGTATCGCGGTGCAGCACCGGATGGCGTACCAGGGCGAGTACTTCGTCGAGCGCTACGGCGCGCAAGCCGCGGAGGCGACGCCGCCGGTCGCGAAGATGCTCGCCAAGGGGCTCAAGGTGTCGGCCGGCACGGACGCGACGCGCGTCGCGTCGTACAACCCGTGGGTGTCGCTTGCATGGCTCGTGACGGGCAAGACGGTCGGCGGCCTGAGGATGTATCCGCAGCGCAACCTGCTTGATCGCGAAACCGCGCTGCGGATGTGGACCGAGTATGTGACGTGGTTCTCGAACGAGGAAGGCAAGAAGGGACGCATCGCGGTCGGGCAGCTTGCGGACCTGATCGTCCCGGATCGCGATTTCTTCGCGTGCGCGGAGGACGATATCGCCGGCACGACCGCATTGCTGACGGTGGTCGACGGGAAGATCGTATGGGGCGCGGGGCCGTTCGCGTCGCACGACGCGCCGATCCCGCCGGCGATGCCGGACTGGTCGCCGGTGCGCGAATTCGGCGGCTATGGCGGCTGGGGTGCGACGCAGCGCGACGGCGCGCCGTTGCAGCGCGCGGCGGCCGCCGCGATGTGCGCCTGCGCGAACGAATGCAACGTTCACCAGCATGCGCACGCGGGCGCGTGGGG
>NZ_JACFYV010000407.1:0-1879 GCF_016759955.1 Burkholderia sp. KCJ3K979 | reverse complement strand
GTGGTCGTGTCGGGCCTGTGGACCGAGGTCTGCAATACGACGTTCGCGCTGTGCGCGATGCTCGAAGGCGACTACGAGATCTACATGGTCGCCGACGCATCGGGCGGCACGACGCAGGCCGCGCACGATTTCGCGATGCAGCGCATGGTGCAGGCCGGCGTGGTGCCGGTCACGTGGCAGCAGGTCCTGCTGGAATGGCAGCGCGACTGGGCGCGCCGCGACTCGTACGACGCGGTGATGGCGATCGCGAAGGAGCATTCGGGCGCATACGGGATGGGCGTCGACTACGCGTACACGATGGTCCACAAGGCAGCGCAGCGTACCGCGACGCCGCACGAGTCGATTCCGGCCGTACCGGCGAAGTAACGGGCCGCCGGCCGCGATCGCCGCGCCGGACGCGGCGATCGTCTGTCATCGGCCATGAAGCGGCCATCACGCGTTCAGGCGGTGGGCAGCGCCCACGGCGCGTGCGAGAAATGTTCGGCGAGGAAATCGAGCAGCACCGTCACGCGCGCGGCGCGCAGCATGCCGGGCGGCGTGACGAGGTTCACGTTGATGTCCGCGATCTTCCAGTCGCTCATCACTTCCTCGAGCGCGCCGCGCTGCAGTTCGTCCCACACGAGGAACTCGGGCTGCAGCGCGAGGCCGTGACCGCCGACGAGGGCCGGGAGGATCACGTCCGCGTTGTTGGTGCGGATGCGCCCGTGCACGGACACGCCGACTTCGTCTCCCGACGCCGGATGACGGAAGCGCCAGTGCTCGGGCGTCGGCAGGTTGGTGTACGTGAGGCACACGTGCTGTTCGAGGTCGCGCGGATGCGCGGGCCGGCCGCGCCGGTCGAGATACGCGGGCGACGCGACGAGCGGCCGGCGCACCGCGCACAGGCGGCGCGAGCGCAGCGTCGAATCGCTCAGCTCGGCGATGCGGATCGCGACGTCGAAGCCGCCCGACACGATGTCGACGATGTGGTCGGTGAGCACGAGATCGATGTCGACGCGCGGATAGCGCTCGAGAAACGCGGGCAGCACCGTCGACAGATGGCGCAGCCCGAACGACATCGGCGCATTCACGCGCACGAGGCCGTGCGGCTCGAGCGCCTGCGCGGACGCTTCGTTCTCGATCAGCTCCGCATCGGCGAGCAGGCGGATCGCGCGGTCGCGCAGCAATTCGCCGGTCGGCGTGAGCGACAGCTTGCGCGACGTGCGGTACAGCAGCATCGCGCCGAGGCGTTTTTCGAGGCGTGCGATCGCTTTCGACACGGTGGGTTGCGAGATGCCGAGCAGGTCGGCCGCTTTCGCGAACGAACCGGTCTCCGCGACGCGCGCGAAGATGGCCCAGGCTTCGAGATCAGGAAGATGTTGCATGGTCGGCATGGATGGCAGGGAAGCGAAACGGATGCGATGCGCCGTGCGGGCGGCCTCGCGATGCCGGGGATTCTAATCCGGCCGGGAGAAAAAACATTATGGAATCTTATCTAGTTTCATTGGGCGCCGGTGTGTTGATCGGCGTCGTGTACAGCGTGATCAAGGTGCGCTCGCCCGCGCCGCCGCTGATCGCGCTGGTCGGCCTCGCCGGCATGCTGGTCGGCGCGCAGGCCATCGCGCCGGTTCGTCACTGGCTCGGTTTCTGAGCACATCGAGGACATTCATGAGCGCAACCGATACCCCACCCGATCTCATCCTGCACAACGGGCGCATCACGACGCTCGATCGTGCGAACCCGATCGCCGCCGCCGTCGCGATCAAGGACGGCCGCTTCGTCGCGGTCGGCAGCGAAGCGGACGTGATGCCGCTCGCCGGCCGCGCGACGAAGGTGGTCGATCTCGGCGGCCGCGGCGTGCTGCCGGGCCTGATCGACAACCACTGCCACGTGATTCGTG
>NZ_JACFYV010000406.1:0-1897 GCF_016759955.1 Burkholderia sp. KCJ3K979 | reverse complement strand
GTGAGGCCGCCCCAGATCTTCGGCAGCGTCGCCATCGTCGAGCCGTCGCGATCCTTCTGCACCGAATTCGCGGCCGTCGCATTCTGCAGACCGTTCGCGCCCGGGAAGTTGCCGTACAGGTTGTCGAAGCTGCGGTTTTCCGCGTAGATCACGACGACGTTCTTGACGGCCGACAGGCCCTGTTGCGTGACGTCGTCGCCGCCGCAGGCGGTCAGGCTGAGCGCGGCCGCGAGGGCGATCGGCGTGTAGCGAATCCAGGCGTGCTTCTTCATGCGATGTTCTCTCTCATTCGTCGTTGGTCGCGTGTGGGAACCGGGTGGCGGGAGGGCCGGCGCGCGAACCTCGCGGTACCGCCCGGCTGCGCGCATTATCTGGAACCGATTTGACAGCCGGGTGTAGGGACGCTTTCAATTGACTGTCGGTTGAACGTCATCCAACGGTCACGGAACTGACATAAGCTCCGGCCGATTGCCCACCGCTACCAGAACAACGATGCACACCCTTCTGAAATCCTTCGCGTCCGCGCGATCGCTGATCCCGGCCGCGGCGACGCTCGCGATGGTCGGCGCGCTCGCGGCGCTGGCCGGTTGCGATGCGCAGCCCGGCACGAGTGCGTCGGCCGCGTCCGTCGTACCGGCGGCGCAGGCCGCTCCGGCCGCCCCGGCGGTCGCGCCGGCCAGCCAGCCGCAGACGCGTGCGCAGGTGTTCGAGGGCGTGAAGCAGATGACGGCGCTCGGCAAGCAGCTGTTCTTCGATCCGTCGCTGTCCGGGTCCGGCAAGCTCGCTTGTGCGTCGTGCCATAGCGCCGAACATGCGTTCGGGCCGCCGAATGGGCTGTCGGTGCAGCTGGGCGGCGACGACATGCACCGTACCGGCTTTCGCGCGGTGCCGTCGCTGAAGTACCTGCGCGGTATCCCGCCGTTCAGCGAGCACTTCCACGATTCGCCGGACGAAGGTGACGAAAGCATCGACGCGGGGCCGACCGGCGGGCTGACCTGGGATGGTCGCGTCGATACGCGCGATGCGCAGGCGCGCATTCCGCTCACGTCGCCGTTCGAGATGAGCAGCTCGCCCGCGCGGGTCGCGAAGGCGGTTCGCGCCGCGCCGTATGCCGACGCGTTCCGCAAGGCGTTCGGCGACCAGGTGCTCGGCGACGACCGGGCGACGTTCGATGCGGTGCTGCGCGCGCTCGACGCATTCCAGCAGCAGCCGGCGCTGTTCGATCCGTACACGAGCAAATACGACGCGTATCTGGCCGGCCACGCGCAGCTCACGCCCGCGGAGTTGCACGGCCTGCAGCTGTTCAACGAAGAGAAGAAGGGCAACTGCGCGAGCTGCCACATCAGCCAGCGCACGCTCGAAGGCGGCCCGCCGCAGTTCAGCGATTTCGGGCTGATCGCGATCGCGGTGCCGCGCAACCGCGCGCTGCCGGTCAATCGCGACCCGCGCTTTTACGATCTCGGCGCCTGCGGCCCCGAGCGCACCGACCTGAAGGGCCGCGACGAATTCTGCGGGCTGTTCCGCACGCCGTCGCTGCGCAACGTCGCGCTGCGCAAGACGTTCTTCCACAACGGCGTGTATCACTCGCTCGAGGACGTGATGCGCTTCTACGTCGAACGCGACATCCATCCGGAGAAGTTCTATCCGGTCGTGCACGGCAAGGTGCAGATCTACGACGATCTGCCGAAGCGCTACTGGCCGAACATCAACCGCGAAGCGCCGTTCGACCGCAAGCGCGGCGACCAGCCGGCGCTGAACGCGGCCGAGATCAAGGACGTGATCGCGTTCCTGGGCACGCTGACTGATGGATATCAGCAAACGGGTGCGTTAGCCAAGCCCTAGAGGCGTTCATTACAGCACGCATGCTATGCTCGCTCGCTGACGGGCGTGGCGCATA
>NZ_JACFYV010000405.1:0-1904 GCF_016759955.1 Burkholderia sp. KCJ3K979 | reverse complement strand
GGCGCGTGACGCCCGCCGGCGTCAATTCTTCAGCTTGTAGCCGGTGCGGAACATCCACGCGACGATCGCGAGCAGGATCACGAGGAACAGCGCGGTCGCGGCGAGGCTGATCCACACGTGCACGTCGGCGATCCCGTAGAACGACCAGCGAAAGCCGCTGATCAGGTAGACGATCGGGTTGAACAGCGTGACGACGCGCCACGCGGGCGGCAGCATGTCGACCGAATAGAAGCTGCCGCCGAGGAACGTGAGCGGCGTGATGATCAGCAGCGGCACGAGCTGCAGCTTCTCGAAGCTGTCGGCCCAGATGCCGATCACGAAGCCGAACAGGCTGAACGTGACGGCCGTCAGCACCAGGAACAGCACCATCCAGAACGGATGCAGGATGTGCAGCGGCACGAACAGGCCGGCCGTGGCGAGGATGATCACGCCGAGCAGGATCGACTTCGACGCGGCCGCGCCGACGTACGCGATCACGATCTCCCAGTACGACACGGGCGCGGACAGGATCTCGTAGATCGTGCCGGTGAAGCGCGGGAAGTAGATGCCGAACGACGCGTTCGAGATGCTCTGCGACAGCAGCGACAGCATCACGAGGCCCGGCACGATGAACGACCCGTAGCCGATGCCGTTCACGTCGCTGATGCGCGAGCCGATCGCGGAGCCGAACACGACGAAATACAGCGACGTCGAGATTACCGGCGCGATGATGCTCTGCATCAGCGTGCGGCGCGTGCGGGCCATTTCTGCGCGGTAGATCGCGCGAATTCCTTGCCAGTTCATCAGTTGCTCCGAGAAACCCCGTCCTTCAGGACGGGGAGGAAAGGATTGCTGTTGACAGACAGCTTCTTCCACGGGTTAGGATCACCGGCATGATTCTTGTCTATCGCTACCGGGTGAAATCGCTCAACGGACTGCTCAACAAGCAGAGCCGCGCGGTGAACTACGTCTGGAACTTCTGCAACGACACGCAGAAGCACGCGCTCAAGTGGGGCAAGAAGTGGCCGACGGGATTCGACCTGAACGTGCTGACGACCGGCAGCAGCAAGGCGCTCGGCATCCACTCCGGCACGATTAACGCGACGTGTGAGCAATATGCGAACTCGCGCAGTCAGCACCGTCGGCCCTACCTGCGCTATCGCGGCAGGAAATCGCTGGGCTGGGTGCCGCTGAAGGGCCGTGACCTGAAGCGCGAGGGTGACGCGTTCCGTTTCGCCGGCAACACGTTTCGCGTGTTCAACAGCCGACCGCTTCCCGAAGGCAAGATCAAGGACGGCACCAACTTTGCACAGGATGCACGCGGCAACTGGTTTCTCAACATCGTGATCGAGATGCCCGATGTGCAGGCTCGTCCGATCCGTTCCGGTGTCGGCATCGATCTCGGCCTGAAAGACTTCGCCACACTTTCGACCGGCGAGAAGCTGCCAAATGACCGGTTCGGTCGACAAGCGGCGGAGAAGCTGGGGAAAGCTCAGCGGGCGCGAAAGCACAAACGACATATCGCGAAGCTGCACGCCAAGGTCGCGAATGCCCGTGCCGATTTCCAGCACAAGCTCGCGCTCGATCTCGTGCGGCGTTTCGATTACATCGCAATCGGCAACGTGTCGGCCGTCAAACTTGCCAGAACCAGGATGGCGAAAAGCGTCTACGACGCGTCCTGGTCGTCGTTCCGAAACAAGCTCCGCTACAAAGCGATCGCGCACGGAGCCACGTTTGAGGAAGTCGACGAAAGGGGTTCCACCCAGTCCTGTTCGGCGTGCGGGTCGCAAGACAGCACGACGCGGCCGAAAGGTATCGCGGGACTGCGAATAAGAGAGTGGGCCTGTAGTGACTGTGGTGCCGAGCATGATCGAGATACCAACGCTGCATTGAACATTCTCCGATGCGGACGTGCATCGCCAGGG
>NZ_JACFYV010000404.1:0-1945 GCF_016759955.1 Burkholderia sp. KCJ3K979 | reverse complement strand
GCGCGGCACCGTGCGGATCACCTGCGACGGCGGCAGCGGCGCGCCGTTCTTCAGATGCCGCCACATCAGGTTCAGCGCCTGCACGTTGTAGTAGTGAACCGGCACGAAGCGCGTGTCGAAGCCCGGCACCGACAGGAACGCGTCGAAGTGCTGGCCGTTCGTCACTTCGTAGAACACCAGTTGGCTGCGCCCGGCTTCGCTGATGCCGTTCTGCGCGACGTACGCGCGCGACGCATGGTTCACCGGTACGAGCGCATCGCTGCGGCCCTGCACGATGATCGCCGGCTTGCCGTGCAGGTTCGCGTTCACGCGCACCGCGTCGACGTTCGCGGGCATCCCGAGCATCCCGTTGGTCCACAGCTGGCGCAGGCACAGCGCGCCCGCGAAGCTTGCATCGGGCGTCGCAAGCCGGTGATCGGTGCCCGCGCCGTCGTTGAACACCAGATTGATGCCGGCGGTCGGCGGCACGCCGTTGCCGACGCCGAACACGCTCGGCATCGGCGATGCGGCGGGCGCCGCGACCACGCCCGTCGCCGGGTTCGTCGTCGCGAAGCTGAAGTTGCACAGGTTGTCGGTGACGCGCGAGCGCGTGTATGCGTTCGCATAGGTGACCGCGATCGCTGGAATGGCCTGCGAATCCCACATCGGCGCCTGCAGCAGGTCGGAATCGGCCAGATAGCCGGCCGCGTGAAGTTGCGCGAGCGCGTCGGCCGCCTGGCTCTGCGTGTCGGCGCCCGCCACCAGCCCGGCCGCGGCGAGCGTCGCGCAGCGCTGCGTGCGGATCGACTGCGTGGTCGTGGCCGGCAGCGCGCTCAGGTACGGCGCGCCGGCGAGCGACGCCGACGCGGCCGCGCACGGTTCCAGCAGGTTCGCGAGCGTCGCGTAATCGGCCAGCGGCCGGCCGAACGACGGCACCGGCTGGCCGCCCGCGCGGACCACCGCATTCGGCGCCATTCGCACGTTGATCTGCGGCTCGCCGACCACCACCGCGGTAATCCAGCCCCGATTGTCCTGTTCGGCGGCAGCGAGCGACGCGCCGCCGCCGTTGCTGACCGACGCGGCGATCGTCGTGATGTCGCCCGCGCGATAGCGCACGCCGTGACGGGCGCCGTCGATCACCGGTCCGAACTGCTCGTTGAGCGCCCAGTACGCGAATTCGACCGACTGCAGCGTCACGCGCCCCCAGTCCTGCTCGGGATTCTGTTGAGAGTGCGCATGCTTGAACGCATAACGGTTCGGGAAGCGGCTGTTGAATGCGGCGAGATCGCCGCTCGTCACGTTCGCGGTGAACAGGCTCGCGGTACCAGCCAGCACCGCGTTGGCGAGCGTGCCGTCGATCAGCGTGACGGTGTCGGAACCGAGCTCGTGCGCGCCGTTGCCGCCGCCCTTGTCGTTGTAGGCCACCGCGCAGCCGCGCTTGAGCGCCCACTCGCCGGCCGCGGAAATCGCGCCGTACACGCCGCGCGAGCCGGACGACGTCGCGGTGACGATGCACGGTTGCGCGGGGTTGAAGCTCGCGGGCACCTGCACGAGCAGCGTGACGTTCTTGCTGCCGCTGCCGTCGTCGGCGTACGCGAGATATTCGGTGCCGGGGATCTTGCCTTCGCCGAGCGTGTCGTTGCCGTCGAGGTCGACGTTCGGCCCCCAGAAGCGGCCATAGCCGCCATTCGCGCTCATGTCGACGAGCGCGCGATAGTTCGACCAGATGGCGAGACGGCGCAATTCGGCGCTGGTCGGCCGCGACGGGTTCGCGAACCCGGGCGCACTCGCCGCCGCGAGGCCGGTCTTGCCGAGGCCGGCCGTCAGCAGGTCGTCGCTCGCGCCGTCGTAGGCCGTCGTGCGCACGCTGCCGGACACGAAGCCGGGCAACCGGTTGCGCTCGGCCGACTCGTCGCCGTTGCACGCGCCGAGCATCGCGACCGCGGCCAGCGCCGCCCCCCACACC
>NZ_JACFYV010000403.1:0-1963 GCF_016759955.1 Burkholderia sp. KCJ3K979 | reverse complement strand
CGCGCCACGCGACCTGCTCCGGCAGCAGCGCGAAGAACGCCCAGTAGAGGATCGCGGCCGCGCCCCAGCCGAACGACCAGCTGCTCTGCACGGTGCCGACGGCCTTCGCGCGATGCTCGGGCCAGGGCTTCTGCTACAACCTCGGCCGCGGGCTCGGTTCGTTCTTTCCGATCCTCGTCGGCGCGCTGTCGCAATCGATGTCGCTCGTGAAGGCGATCGGCCTCGTCGCGGGCGGCGGCTATCTGCTGGTGATCGTCGCGGCGCTCGTGCTGCCGGAAACGCGCGGCAAGTCGCTCGTCGACGATCCGGCCGTCGCGTCGTGAGCCACCGCCTCGTTCCGGACACCGCATGCACGTGATCGTTCTCGGCGCCGGCGTGATCGGCGTCACCACCGCCTGGCACCTGCGCGAAGCAGGCTGCGACGTCACCGTGATCGAACGCGAGGCCGATGTCGCGCAGGCGACGAGCCTCGGCAACGCAGGCGTGATCGCGCCGGGCTACGTGACGCCGTGGGCCGCGCCCGGGATGCCCGGCAAGATCCTCAAATACCTGTTCAAGCCCGCGTCGCCGCTGATCTTCCGGCCGACGCTCGACGCCGCGCAGTGGCGCTGGATCGCGCGCTGGCTGCGCGAATGCGAATTCGAGCGGTTTCGCGTGAACAAGCAGCGGATGCAGCGCATCGCGTATTACAGCCGCGCGTGCCTGCATGCGTTTCGCGAGCGTTATTCCTTCGACTACGGCGCGAGCCGCGGCTATCTGCAACTGCTGCGCGGCGCGTTCGACGTCGACATGGTGCAGCCCGCGCTGAAGGTGCTGCGCGATGCCGGCATCGCGTTTCGCGAACTCGACGCGGCCGGCTGCACCGCGATCGAACCGGGCCTGCGCTGGGCGCGGCAGGCGCCCGTCGGCGGCATCTACCTGCCCGACGACGAAGCCGGCGACTGCGCGCGCTTCACCCGCGAACTGCGGGCACTGTGCGAAGCGAACGGCGTGGCATTCCGCTTCAACACCGAACTGCGCGCACTCGATGTCGCGGGCGGAAAAGCGCGCGGCGTCCACGTCGTCGCCGTGGGCGGAAACCACGAAGGCAACGGTAGCGGCGGCGCGCGACACGGCACGACACTCGCCGCCGACGCGATCGTCGTCGCGCTCGGCGTCGACAGCGCCGGCCTGTTGCGACCGTACGGCATCGACGTGCCGCTGTATCCGGTGAAAGGCTACTCGGCCACGCTCGCGGTCGTCGACGACGAAAAGGCGCCCTGCGCCGCGCTGATGGACGAATCGCTGAAGACCGCGATCACGCGCTTCGGCCCGACGCTGCGCGTCGCCGGCACCGCGGAGCTCGGCAATCGCCACGCGGCGCTGCGGCAGCAGGCGCTCGACACGCTGATGAAGGTGCTCGACGACTGGTTTCCGCACGCGGCCGATCGCACGTCGGCGCGCTTCTGGGTCGGCCGCCGGCCGATGACGCCCGACGGGCCGCCGCTGCTCGGCGCGAGCGGGATCGACGGCCTCTGGCTCAACGTCGGCCATGGCTCGACGGGCTGGGCGATGTCGATGGGTTCGGGAAAGGTGGTCGCGGATCTCGTCACCGGACGCACGCCGGAGATCGATCTGGCGGGGTTGACGCTCGCGCGGTACGGCCGCTAGGCCTGTTCGCGCGAATAACGACGAACGACGCCGCCATGCGGGCGGGAAGGCACGTTCCCCTCTCTGGAAAAATTCATTCGTGGGGCCGCTCCTCAGCGCCGACGCTGTCGTCCGCGCGTGCAATCGGCGCCGACACGATCGGCCGATGCGACACGCCCTCCTGCGACAGCCGGCTTTCGAACAGCGTCAGCGCTTCGACGCGCACCTCGACGGGCCGCCCCGGCGCGCCGCCGTGCGCGGGCTGGCCGATCGCATCGTGCGGCAGCCGCGCGAGCGTCACGTGCGGCCGGAACGGCCGCCGGTCGGCCGGCAC
>NZ_JACFYV010000402.1:0-1982 GCF_016759955.1 Burkholderia sp. KCJ3K979 | reverse complement strand
CCGCCTATGGCGGCTTCATCGCCGCGTCGGGCTACACGTCGGTCGCGCTCGGCGTCGGTCGCGATTTCGGCGCGTTCGGCGCAGTGTCGGCCGATGTCACGCACGCGCGGGCGAAGCTGTGGTGGAGCGGCGCGACGCGCAACGGCAACTCGTACCGCATCAACTATTCGAAGCACTTCGACGGGCTCGATGCCGACGTGCGCTTCTTCGGCTACCGCTTCTCCGAGCGCGAATATACGAACTTCGCGCAGTTCTCCGGCGACCCGACGTCATACGGCCTCGCCAACAGCAAGCAGCGCTATTCGGCGACGATGTCGAAGCGCTTCGGCGACACGTCGACCTATTTCTCGTACGACCAGACGACCTACTGGGCGCGTTCGTCCGAGCAGCGGGTCGGCCTGACGCTCACGCGTGCGTTCTCGATCGGCACGCTGCGCAACCTGAACGTCAGCGTGTCGGCATTCCGCACGCAGAGCGCGGGCGCGAGCGGTAACCAGTTCTCGGTCACCGCGACGCTGCCGATCGGCGGCCGCCACACCGTCACGTCGAACCTGACGACGGGCAACGGCAGCACCAGCGCGAACGCCGGCTACATCTACGACGATTCGGCCGGCCGCACCTATCAGGTCAACGCGGGCGCGACCGACGGCCGCGCGTCGGCGAACGCGAGCTTCCGCCAGCGCACGTCGGCGTACCAGCTCAACGCACAGGCGTCGACGCTCGCCAATGCGTATGCGGCCGCGTCGCTCGAAGTCGACGGCTCGTTCGTCGCGACGCAGTACGGCGTGTCCGCGCACGCGAACGGCAATGCGGGCGATACGCGGCTGCTGGTGTCGACCGACGGCGTGCCCGACGTGCCGCTGTCCGGCACGCTCACGCACACCGATTCGCGCGGCTACGCGGTGCTCGACGGCATCTCGCCGTACAACGTGTACGACGCGACCGTCAACGTCGAGAAGCTGCCGCTCGAAGTGCAGGTGACGAACCCGATCCAGCGCATGGTGCTGACCGACGGCGCGATCGGCTTCGTGAAGTTCTCCGCCGCGCGCGGCAGCAACCTGTACCTGACGCTGACCGATGCGGCCGGCAAGCCGCTGCCGTTCGGCGCGTCGGTGCAGGACGCGGCGAACGGCAAGGAACTCGGCATCGTCGGCGAGGGCGGTGCGGCGTTCCTGACCCAGGTTCAGCCGAAATCCACGCTGGCGGTGCGGGCGGGCGAACGGACGCTCTGCACGGTCGACGCACTGCCGAACCAGCTTCAACTCGAAGGCACGCCGATCCCGGTGACGTGCCAGCCGCCCGGCGAGTCGCATGCAGCGGCCGCGCGGGGCGAACGATGATTTCACGGACCCAGCGATGAAGCATTCCTTTTCCCTTTCCTTCCCGCGGCGCGCGCTGTGCGCGTTCGCGACCGTCGGTGCGCTGCTTGCCGGCGCCGCCCATGCGGCGATCGTGCCCGATCGCACGCGCGTGATCTTCAACGAAGGCGAACAGGCCGCGATCGTGACGATCACCAACAAGAGCACGACGTATCCGTATCTCGTGCAGTCGTGGCTCGAAGATGCGAACGGCAACAAGATCACGTCGCCGCTGATGGTCGTGCCGCCGCTGCAGCGGGTCGAGGCGAACGAGCGCAACGTGCTGCGGATCGCGAAGCTGCCCGGTACGCAACTGCCGGCCGATCGCGAAACGGTGTTCTACCTGAACATCCGCGAAGTGCCGCCGAAGACGGATACGCCGAACACGCTGCAGATCGCGCTGCACACGCAGATGAAGCTGTTCTACCGGCCGAAGGCGGTGCAGCCCGCGCGCGACGAGGACTGGACGCTGCCGATGACGCTGCGGGTGGATGCGGCCGCGCACAAGCTGGTGTTCGACAATCCGACGCCTTACCACGTGACGGTGGTCGACGTGAGCGCGGGCTGCACCGCCTTCGGCCGGTAGAACAGCTTCATCTGCGTGTGCAGCGCGATCTGCAGCGT
>NZ_JACFYV010000401.1:0-2006 GCF_016759955.1 Burkholderia sp. KCJ3K979 | reverse complement strand
ACCGCCGTCACCATGGCCGCCGCCATTGCCGTGACCACCGCCGTCACCGTGGCCACCGCCACCCGAGGTGCCGCCCCCGGAAGTACCGCCACCCGAGGTGCCTCCACCCGAGGTGCCTCCACCCGAGGTGCCTCCACCCGAGGTGCCTCCACCCGAGGTGCCTCCACCCGAAGTGCCTCCACCCGAAGTACCACCACCCGAAGTGCCGCCACCCGAAGTACCGCCACCCGAAGTGCCTCCACCGGAAGTGCTTCCACCGGAAGTGCCGCCACCGGAAGTGCCGCCACCCGAAGTGCCGCCATCCGAGCCACCGTTGCCGGACGCATTGCCTCCACGGCCCGTGCCGCCCGTACTGCCTGAGGTACCACCTGTCGTTCCGCCGACGCCGGCAGGTCCGACGGCGCCGTTCCCGTTGTTTCCGCCGCTACCGTTTCCGTTCCCACCACCGGTGCCACCGCCGTTTCCACTGCCGCCCGCACCGGCACCGCCATTACCGACGCCCCGGCCGGCATAAACGTGCACCGCGCACGCAGCCGGATTGGCGGCGCACGGCGATGCGTTCTCGACCAGCGTCATGATGGTGTCCGCGCTGGCATTTGCGTCGGACACGGAGTCAGGTGTGGTGTTCTGTGCGACGGCATACGAGCAGCAGCACGCCAAAGCGGCCGCGGCCAGCAAGGTTGCACGAGGGCGCCGTCCCGCCGTGCGGAACGGTTGTTTCGTCTTATGCATCATGGCCTCCCCATGCGCGCGATGCCTCGTTGCCGCGCGACTATTCACGTGTGGTGCAGGGGGGCTTAAAAGATTCGTTGTCCTATCGTCAGCCGATGGCCTCCGGGCCAGCGCTTGACGCTGGCCGCGAACGCGGATCGGCACGCGGGCCCGCCGTGCGCATCCCACTCTGCGAGATTCGTGCCAGCGGCCGCGCGGGGCCGTGGCGCAAGGCGGGCGCAGTCACGTGACCACGCATGCAACGTCGTCGGGGAGGGTTTTGTTTCCGGAATGAAACGTCGGGGCGTCGTTCAGCGCGCCGGCGCGTCGGCCGCGCGTTGCCAGCGGTGGAACAGGATCGACGCGATCCAGCAGACGAGGAACAGCGCGACGATGCCATAGCCGATCGAGCCGAAGCGTTCGCCGAGCGCATCGAGCGTGTCGCGCACGGGGCCCGTCAGCGACAGCTTGTCGGCCAGCAGGCCGGCCGCTTCGATCCCGCCGATCGCCAGCGCGACGGCCGCCGACACGAACGTGATGCTCGCGTTGTAGAGCAGCTTGCGCTGCGGATCGTCCATCGCCCAGCCGTATGCCTGAATCATCAGCACGTTGTCGGTCGAGTCGATCAGCGTCATGCCGGCGGTGAAAAGCGCGGGAAACAGCATGACCGTATAGATCGGCAGCCCCTGGCTCGCCTGCGCGGCGGCAATCGCGAGCAGGCCGATTTCGGTTGCAGTATCGAAACCGAGCCCGAACAGCACGCCGACCGGATACATGTGCCAGCTCTTCGACACGAACCGGAACAACGGCCGTAGCAACCGCGAGACGAGGCCGGCGGGACGATGGTCGTGCGTGCCGTCGTGCGTGTGCCCGGACGCGCCGCGATAGCGTCGCCACACGTCGCGCAGGATCATCAGGTTCACGCACGCGAGCACCAGCAGGAAGGTGGCCGATACCGCCGTGCCGATCGTGCCGCCGATGTCGCGGAATGCATCGAACCGGTCGCGCAGCGCGAACGCGGTCAGCGCGATGCCGAGCGTCGCGGCGATCACGATCGTCGAATGGCCGAGCGAGAAGAACAGGCCGACGCTCACCGGACGCTGGCCGTCCTGCATCAGCTTGCGCGTCGCGACGTCGATCGCGGCGATGTGATCCGCGTCGACCGCATGGCGCAGCCCGAGCCCGTACGCGATCGCCGCGGTGCCGAACAGCAGCGGATGATCGCGCAGCACGGCGAGCGCCCACAGCCAGACGGCGACGTTCGCGGCGATCAGGCCGGCATAGAGGGTCAGCAG
>NZ_JACFYV010000400.1:0-2017 GCF_016759955.1 Burkholderia sp. KCJ3K979 | reverse complement strand
CCATTGCGCGAACTCGATGCACTCGGCGCGCGCTGCGGCGTGCAGGGCCGCGTGTTCGGCAGCCTCGCGTGGCAGGCGCTGACGGGCGAGCCCTACCTGAGCGCATCGTCCGATCTCGACCTCGTGTTGCCGCTACCGGACCCCGTGTCGCTTGCGCCGTTGCTCGACGGTCTCGCGGCGATCGACGCGCGCGCGCCGATGCGCATCGACGGCGAGCTGCTGCGCGACGACGGTGCGGGTGTCAACTGGCGCGAACTGCACGCGCGCTTGCCCGAAGTCGCGGTGAAGACCGCGATTGCGGTCGAATTGATGCGCGCCGACGCCTTCGTCGGAGGCCCGCGATGAATGCACGGGCTGCCTGCCGCGTAGCGGCGCCGTCCGATGCCGAACGCATCGCGGCGCTGGCCGAGCGCAGCCTCGTGCTCGAGATCGACACCTATCCGAAGCCGGGCCTCGTCAGTCACGTCGACACCGGCAGTCATACGGACATGGATGCCGCGACGTTCGCGCGCAGCGCCGCCGTGCTGCGGCCATACTTCGCGGAACTCGCCGATGCGGGTGCCCGCGACGCGGACATGGCCGTGCTGCGCAAGATCGGCCTGCGTGCCGAGCACGCGATGCTCGCCGCGACCGGCGGCGTCAATACGCATCGCGGCGCGATCTTCGGGCTCGGGCTGCTGTGCGCGGCCGCCGGCCGGCGCGTGCTGCCGGGCGCGGTGCCGGACGGCATGACGCTCGGCGCGTTCGTATCACGCCGCTGGGGCGTCGAGATCCTCGGCGGCCCGCGTTTGCCGGACAGCCACGGCGAGTGCGCGAGCCGCCGCTACGGTGTGGGCGGTGCGCGTCGCGAGGCGGCCGACGGCTTTCCGACCGTGTACGCGGTCGGCTTGCCCGCGCTGCGCCGCGCCCAGCGCGACTTGCCGGACGATCCGGAAGCCGCGCGGGTCGCCGCGTGCTTCGCGCTGATCGCCGCGCTCGACGACACGAATCTGCTGCACCGGGGCGGGCAGGCCGGCCTCGATTTCGCCCGCGCGACCGCCCGTGCCTTCGTCGCGCGCGGCGGCGTGCGGGCGCCCGACTGGCGGCTGCGCGGGGCGGCCGCGCATCGTGCGTTCGTGGCGCGCCGGCTGAGTCCGGGCGGGGCGGCCGACCTGCTCGCGATGAGCGTGTTCGTCGATGCGCTCGAAGCCGAAGGGCACGCGCGATGACGCTCGCCATCCTGTGCTCGGGGCAAGGCGCGCAGCGCGCCGACATGTTCGACCTGACCGGGTCGGCGCCGCAGGCCGACGCATTGTTCGCGCATGCGGGCCGGCTGCTCGGCGACGATCCGCGCGCCTGGGTCCGGCAGGCCGGGCCCGATGCGCTGCGGGAAAACCGGGCCGCGCAGATCCTCTGCACGGTCCAGGCGCTCGCGGCGGCCGCGCTGCTCGATGCGGTGTGGCCGCGCCGGCGCTGCGTCGCCGGCTACAGCGTCGGCGAGGTCGGCTCGTGGAGCGTCGCGGGGATGATCGATCCGCACGACGCGCTCGACCTGGCCGATGCGCGTGCACGCGCGATGGATGCCGCAAGCGGTGGCGACGAGCGGATGGTGTTCGTGCGCGGCCTGACGCGTTCGCAACTGGCGCAGCTGTGCGACGGTCGCGACGCGGCCATCGCGATCGCGAACCCGGGCGATGCGTTCGTGGTCGCGGGGCGGCACGCCGATGTCGATGCGGTGGCCGACGACGCGACGCATGCCGGCGCGCTGCGCGTCGCGCCCGTCTGCGTGCGGATCGCGTCGCATACGCGCCGGCTCGCGGCGGCCGTGCCGGCCTTCCGCGCGACGCTGGCCGCGACGCGCGTGCGCCGGCCGCTGCCGGGTACGCGGCTGTTCTCGGGGATCGACGGCGCGTCGGTGCTCGATGTCGACACGGGCCTCGACAAGCTCGCGCGGCAGATCGCGGAGCCGGTCGAGTGGGCGAGTTGTCTTGCCGCGTGTGTGGAGGCGGGCGCCACCGCGTTTCTCGAACTCGGTCCC
>NZ_JACFYV010000003.1:0-103251 GCF_016759955.1 Burkholderia sp. KCJ3K979 | reverse complement strand
CCATGAACCCGAGAACGACCGCCACACCGGCCTTGAAAACATCGTCATCCCAGATCGCGGTGTAAATCAAATAAGTGGCAATCCAGGTCAACAACCCCGTGATGCTGCCACACAGGCACGATGAAATCATCGAAACGCGCCAGTATTTCGTGACCAGCAGATATTGTGGAATGGCAAACGCTGCCGTGCCCAGGTAGGCGATTGGGATGGAGTATTTGAGCGACCCGGGATCATCGGCCCAATACGACCACACCAGACCGGGCACAAGGGCCGAAAGGGCAAAAGCAAGAAAAGGTATCTGACGCATCGATATAGGCAGCAGCCGACGGCAACCATTCCATTGAAATCAAGAGCATTCGGCGCACGAATCGCGCATCTCGCGCGGCCACGTTTACGACCTTCGTGGCTTCGCGATGCATACGCCGGCGACGGGTATCGTCTCACTCGTCCGAGATCGGGACATTCACCGAGTATTAGATGTGCACGCACTATCTGTCCGCGGTAATTCCCGCGCGCACTTTGTACGAACAGCTTGCTCGGAAAATGACGTGCAACCGGCCGTCACGGCTGTTTCGGCAGCTCGACATACTCCTCGAGCTCGCCCGCGATATAAAGCCGCTTGCCGATGCGCGGGTATTCGCACACGTCGTGCTCGAGCCGCTGGCCGCCGACGAGCAGTTCCAGCGGCGCATCGCCAGTGTTCTGCACCGTATGCGCGTCGCCGCCGCGCGGAAAGCCGATGAAATCGCCGGGGCCGATTTCACTGGCGTGCTCGCCGATCGTCACCGCGCCGGTGCCGGACAGCACGTACACGAATTCCTCTTCGTACAGGTGGCGGTGATATTCGGCCGATTCGTGGCCGGGCATCAGCGTGAGCAGGTGCACGCCGAATTGCGTCAGCCCGGTCAGGTCGCTGAGCGGTCGCTTGAGACGAACGGCATTGGGATTGAGCGAATGCACCGCGCGCGTCGGTTCCATCTTCGCGATATCGGCGGCCTTCAGCAGTTCCCGGGGAAAGGGAGTCGACATGGGGATCTCGCAAGCGTGAATGCTTCGGTTGAACGCACGGCGCCGGCGCGGCGCGCGCAGCAGCCATTGTCCGACATTTTCACGCTGGCAAGGGCGCGCCGAACCGCACCCGGCGACGCAGTTAACGCGCGCAATCGGCCAGCAGGTTCGCCAGCACCGCCGCGCCTTGCGCGAGGTGTACCGGATCGGCATCTTCCGCTTCGTTGTGGCTGAGCCCGGCCTTGCACGGCACGAACACCATCGCGGACGGCGCGACGTATGACAGGTTCACCGCGTCGTGCCCCGCGCCGCTGCACATCTCCAGGTATGGATAGCCGGCGGCGGCCGTCGCCTGCCGCACACGCACGACGCAGTCCGCATCGAACACCACCGGCGCGTATTCGGCGATCGTCTGCACCTGCACGCACGTGCCACGCAGCGCGGTGCGCTCCATGCAGATTGCCTCGATATCGGCGACGAGTTGCTGCAACGCCGGCCGCGACGGGTGGCGCACGTCGACGCTGAAGCGCACCTTGCCCGGTATCGTGCTCGGTGAATTCGGCTCGCACGCGACATGGCCGACGGTCACGCGCGCGTCGGCATCGAACGCATGGCCGTGCTCGACGATCGCGGCGATCATCGCGGCCGCCACGCCCATCGCGTCGCGGCGCACGCTCATCGGCGTCGTGCCCGCATGCGACTCGAAGCCGGTCACCGTGACGTCGAGCTCGTAGATGCCCTGCACCCCCGTCACGACGCCGATCGGCAAGCCGGCCTGCTCCAGCACCGGCCCCTGCTCGATATGCGCTTCGAAATACGCTTTCGGCATCTGTCGCTCGCGCGCGGGGCCGGCGAAACCGGTGCGCTCGAGTTCGTCGCGCAGCAGCACGCCCGTCTGCATGCACGGGCGCGCCAGTGCGTAGTCGAGATCGAGCGCGCCCGCATAGACGGCCGAGCCCATCATGCCCGGCGTGAAGCGCGAGCCCTCCTCATTGGTCCACGCGACGACGTCGATCGGGTGCCGCGTCGCGATGCCGTGCTCGTTCAGCGTGCGGATCGCCTCGAGGCCCGCGAGCACGCCATAGACGCCGTCGAAGCGGCCGCCGAGCGGCTGGGTGTCGAGATGGCTGCCGCACATCACGGCCGGCAAGCCGGGCTGCGTGCCGGGCCGGCGCGCGAACACGTTGCCGATCGGATCGATGCGGACCTCGCAGCCCGCTGCCTCGCACCATGCGATGAAGCGGCGCCGGCCTTGCGCATCGTCGTCGCTCAGCGCGAGCCGGCAACTGCCGCCGTGCGCGGTCGCGCCGATCGTCGCCATTTCCATGAGCGAATCCCATAGCCTCTGCTGGTTCACGCGCATCATCGTCGCCGCTCCTGAAAAGCACCGAGCATATACACTCGACCCAATAAGAAAAATCCAAGATTTCGTTATGAGCGATAATTTTTGCTTATCACCCGGCATTCCGCCCGGAACCCCGTGCTTTCTTTCTCATCGGATCGATCGCCCATGAAGCTCAAGCAACTCGATGCGTTTCTCGCGGTCGCCGAGCATCGCACCATTCGCGGTGCGGCGCGTGCGCTCGGCGTCACGCAGCCGGCCGTCAGCGGCATCGTGCACGAGCTCGAACGCGAGCTGGGCGTACCGCTCGTCGTGCGCAGCGTCAAGGGGATCGCGCTGACCGATTACGGCAGCGCATTCGCGATTCGCGCGCGGCTGATCGTCGAGGAGATCCAGCGCACGCGCGACGAGATCGAGCAGTTGCGGCTGGGCACGACCGGCTCGGTATCGATCGCGGTCAGCCCGACCGTCGCGTTGACGATCCTGCCGCGCGCGTTCGCGGCCTTCACGCGCGACCTGCCCGGCGCGACGCTGAACGTCGACGATGCACTGACCGCGACGGACCTCGCGCGGCTGCGCGACGGCTCGCTCGACTTCATCGTCACGCACCAACTGTCGAACGCGCTGCCGGACCCGGACGAATTCGCGAGCATTCCATTGTTCCGCACGGCGTTCGCGGTCGTCGCGCGAAGCCGGCATCGGCTCGCGCGGGCTCGCTCGTTGCGCGAGCTCGTCGATGCGCACTGGTGCGTGCCGCGCTACGGCGAAGGCGGCGACGACCTGATCCGCTCGATCTTCATGCCATTCGGCCTCGACGTGCCGAAACGCGTGGTGCACTGCCCGTCGTTTGCCGCGACGCTCGGGCTCGTGTCGCAGACGGATGCGCTCGGCGTGTTCGCGCGGCCGCTCGCCGAGGTCGAACGCCAGTCGCGCGGGATCGTCGCGTTGAATCTCGCCGAGCCGATGCCGGCGCTGACAGTCGCGATCGTGATGCGGCGGCATGCGTTGCTGACGCCGGCCGCGCTCCACTTCATCGAGTGCCTGAAAGGTGCGTCTGCAACCGTGTCGGCCGCGGACGACGCGTGACGCTCAACCCACGTGCACGCCGCGCAGCTTCGTCAGCAACGCAACGAGACGATCGATGTGCACGTCCTCGGTGCGCCACGACGACACGCTGATCCGGAACGCCGGCCGCCCCTGCCACACGGTCGCGCCGAACCACACGTCGCCCGACGCCTGCGCGGCTTCGAGGATCGCCGCCGTTTCCTCGTCGGTGCCGGCGCGCACGAGCACCTGGTTCAGCACGACGCGGTTCAGCACGTCGTAGCCGGCCGCCCGCAAGCCGTCGGCGACCCGCGCCGCCTGCGCGCAATGCCGCTCGATCATCGTCGCGACGCCGGCGCGGCCGAGCGAGCGCAGTGCGGCCCACACGGGAATGCCGCGCGCGCGGCGTGAGAATTCGAGGTTCAGGTTCTTCTGCGCATCGTGCGCGCCGCTCAGATAGACGGCGTCGCTGTTCATCGCGGTGGCGAGCGCGGCCGCGTCGCGACAGATCACCATCGCGCCGTCGTACGGCGTGTTGAGCCATTTGTGACCGTCGGTCGTCCAGCTGTCCGCGCCGTCGATGCCGTCCGTCAGCGCGCGCTTCGACGACGCGCGCGCCCACAGGCCGAATGCGCCGTCGACGTGCACCCACGCGCCGGCCGCCTTCGCGGGCGGAATCAACGCCGCGAACGGATCGAATTCGCCTGTGTTCACTTCGCCCGCCTGCACGCAGAAAATGGTCATGTCGTCGAGCGGCGGCAACTGCGCCGGGTCGATCCGGCCGTGCGTATCGACCGGCGCGACGACGATGCGCTTCATCCCGAAGCCGAGCACGCGCAGCGCCTTCTTCACCGTGATGTGCGCGAGCGCGGAGATCACGACTTTCACTTCCGGCGCGCCGATCAGCCCGTCCTCGTCGATATCCCAGCCCTTGCGCGCGAGCAGCGCGCGCCGCGCGGCCACCAGCGCGACGAGCGTGCAGGCCGTCGCGCTCGTGCCGAAGCCGACCGCGCTGCCTTCGGGCAGCCCGAGCACATCGACGACCCAGCGCGCGGCCTGGCGCTCGAGCGTCGCGGCCACCGGCGAATTCGCATACGACGACGCGCACTGGTCCCACGCGAGCATCAGCCGCTCGGCCGCCGCCGCGGCCGGCAGCGTCGCGCCGATCACGAAGCCGAAGTAGTTCGGGCCGTTCGATGCGACCGTCGCGGGCGTACCGTGCTCGTCGAGCAGGCGCAGCACGTCGTCCGCCGGGCGGCCCGTATCGGGCAGCGGCTCGTCGAACGCGGCGAGGCCGGCGAGTGCGGCCGCATCGGGAAACGCGCGGCGCTCGTTCGTTGCGGCCAGATACGCATGCGCGCGCCGGTCGGCGTCGGCCAGCAGTGCCAGTTCGTCCATGTCGGGTGCCTCGGTCAGGGTCAGAGTTGCGAGAGATCGCGGCCGAGCTGCTGCAGCGCGCCGTCGATCCGCTTGTAGTACGTGAACTTGCCGACGCGGGTCGCCTGCACGAGGCCGGCGTCCGCAAGGATGCGCATGTGGCGCGTGGTCGTGGCCGGCGCGATGCCGAGCTTCTCGGTGATGTACGTACAGCACACGCCGAGCTCGTCGACGTCGCCATGCGGCTGCGGCGGGAAATGCTTGCGCGGCTGCCTGAGCCAGCGCATCACGGCGAGACGGCTTTCGTTGGCCAGGGCGCTGATGCGAGTGACGTCGTCCATCGGGATTCGGATTCGTTTGACGTTTTGAATATTAGCTAAATGACGAAATGTGGGCAATGGAGTCGAAGGGGGTTTTCGACGCATGATGACGTTCGCCGGCATGCACCGGCGCACATTCGATGTGATCGCGGCGAGATCAACGCTCCAACGGCTCGCAGGCCGCGCAAGCAACGTGCCTCTACGCCAGCGCCTGCGCCAGCCGGTCGATCAACGCCCGCACACGCCGCGGCTGCGCGACACCGCCCGGATAAACGATCTGCAGATCCACGTCGCCCGGCGAGAACGCGCCGAGCACCTCGATGAGCGCGCCCGACGCCAGATCCCGCTCGACGTCGACCAGCGACTTCAACGCGATGCCGTGCCCCGCGATGCACCACGCGCGCACGAGCGCGCCGTCGTTGGCGACGCGCCGGCCGCGCACCACCACGCGCTTCAGGACGCCGTCGATGCTGAACGGCCATTCGGCGTACAGCTCCTGGCCGAAGCGCATCACGATGCAGTCGTGCGCGGCGAGTTCGTCCGGGTGCATTGGCGCGCCATGTGCGGCGAGATACGCGGGCGACGCGCATACCACGCGCCGCGCACGGCCGAGCGAACGGCTGCGCAACGAACTGTCCGCCAGCGTGCCGCGGCGGATCGCGAAATCGAGCCCCTGCCCGACGAGGTCGACATACCCGTCGCCGAGATGCAGGTCGACCGTGACGCCCGGATGGTCGGCCAGGAATGCATCGACGACGGGCACGACGCGCTCGCGCCCGAGATCGGCCGGCGCACTGAGCCGCACCGGCCCCGACAGCGTCTGCACGCCCAGCCGCACGCGGCTTTCGAGTTCGTCGGCCTCGGCCAGCAGGCGTCGCGCGCCGTCCATCAGCGTGCGCCCCTCGTCGGTCAGGCTGATCGCGCGCGTCGTGCGCGTGAGCAGCGCCGCGCCGTAGTGACGCTCGAGCGCCGTCAGCCGCTCGGACACCGTGGCCGGCGACAGGCCGACCTCGCGGCCCGCCGCGGCCAGCCCGCCCTTCTCCACGATGCGCAGGAACAGCGCGAGGTTGTCGAGCAGCATTGTTCGCTCCTTCCGAAGGATATTTTCGCCATCTTCTGGATTATCCGGGAAAGGCGCAAACGGTACATTGGTCGCCGGACGATCGACGCGCGGCCGCGCCGCGCTCACACGACGAAAGGAAACGCACATGGAATACCGTACGCTCGGCCGCTCCGGCCTCAAGGTCCCCGTCCTGAGCTTCGGCGCCGGCACCTTCGGCGGCACCGGCCCGCTGTTCAGCGCATGGGGCAATACCGGAGTCGACGAAGCGCGCCGCCTGATCGACATCTGTCTAGAAGCCGGCGTCAACCTGTTCGACACGGCCGACGTGTATTCCGACGGCGCGTCCGAGCGCGTGCTCGGCGCCGCGCTCAAGGGGCGCCGCGACCAGGTGCTGATCTCGACCAAGACGGGCCTGCCGACCGGCGACGGCCCGAACGACGCGGGCACGTCGCGCGCACGGCTGGTGCGCGCCGTCGACGACGCGCTGCGCCGCCTCGACACCGACTACATCGACCTGCTGCAACTGCATGCGTTCGACGCCGGCACGCCGGTCGAGGAAGTGATGTCGACGCTCGACGATCTCGTGCGCGCGGGCAAGCTGCGCTATATCGGCGTGTCGAACTTCGCCGGCTGGCAGATCATGAAGTCGCTCGCGGCGGCCGACCGGCACGGCTGGACGCGCTACGTGGCGAACCAGGTGTACTACTCGCTCGTCGGCCGCGACTACGAATGGGACCTGATGCCGCTCGGCGCCGACCAGGGCCTCGGCGCGCTGGTGTGGAGCCCGCTCGGCTGGGGCCGGCTCACCGGCAAGATCCGGCGCGATGCGCCGCTGCCCGAAGGCAGCCGCCTGCACGAAACGGCCAGCTACGGGCCGCCGGTCGACGACGCGCGCCTGTACGACGTGGTCGATGCGCTCGATGCGATCGCGGAGGAAACCGGCAAGACGGTGCCGCAGATCGCATTGAACTGGCTGCTGCAGCGGCCGACCGTGTCGTCGGTCATCATCGGCGCGCGCAACGAGGAACAGTTGCGGCAGAACCTCGGCGCGGTCGGCTGGGCGCTGACCGATGCGCAGGTCGCGAAGCTGGACGCGGCGAGCGCGGTCGAAGCGCCGTATCCGTACTTCCCGTATCGCCGGCAGGCGGCGTTCGCACGGCTCAATCCGCCGATGCGCGGGTAAGCCGCCGAGACACGGGCATCAGGCCGGCACGCGTGCGTGGCCGAGCCGCACGACCTTGTCGGCCGGCCCGATGACCGAGCGCCGGTGCGTGATCGCGATCACCGTGACGTCGCGGGCCAGCAGCCGCACGTGTGCCATGATGTCGTGCTCGGTGGCTTCATCGAGCGCGGAACTGGCCTCATCGAGAAACAGCACGGTCGGGTTGCCATACAGCGCGCGGGCGATCGCGATGCGCTGACGCTCGCCGCCGGACAGTTTCAGCCCACGCTCGCCGACCGTCGTGCGAAACCCGTCCGGCAAGCCCTCGATAAACGGCAGGATCGTGGCCTTCGCGGCCGCGTCGCGCAGGCGCTTCGCATCGCGCGGCCGGCCGAGCAGAATATTGTCCCCCAGGCTTTCGTTCAGCAGCACGACATCCTGCGGCACGACGGCCACCGCGCCGTACCAGTCGGCACGATCGATCGTCGCGAGATCGACACCGTCGACGAGAATGCGCCCGGCGGTCGGCTCGATCGACTTCAACGCCAGCTTGAAGACAGTGGACTTCCCCACGCCGGTTTCGCCGACGATGAACGTGATACCGCCGCGCTCGGCCACGAAATCGACGTCACGCACGCCGCGCCCGTTGCCGTATGCATAGCCGACGCGCTCGAACACGATGCGCCCTTCACGCGGCATGAACGACGACGCGTGCGACACCTGCCGCTCCTCGGGTGCCGTCCACAGGGCCGTGAACGGCACGAGCGCTGCGCGGGAGCGCACACTCTCGTCGATCGAGCGCGCAAGCATGTCGAACGGCAGGTTCAGTTGCAGCAGCAGCGTGTTGAACAGCACGATGTCGCCGATCGACAGCGCGCCGGCCGCATGACGCGGTAACAACAGCCAGAACGTCACCGAGAACTGGACTGCGAGGCCAAGCCCCACCAGTGCAAGAAAGCCGACATGCTGCATCACGTACGCACGCCAGTTGTCGCGCTCGGCGCGCGCCTTCTCCGCGAAACGCTCGCTCATCCAGCGATGGCTGCCGAAATGCCGGAGCGTTTCCATCGCGTTGATCGCGCCGCCGACGAACCGCGCATTCTCCTGCCCGGCCTCGATCGCGCGATCGAGGTACACCCGCGAGCGCCGCGCGGACACGATCGCGATCGTCACCGCAATCGCGCCATACGCAGCGGTGATGGCTGCCACTTCGAGGTTAATCAGTGCGCCCAGCGTGATGAGCGTGAAGACGATCTGCA
This sequence comes from Burkholderia sp. KCJ3K979, assembly GCF_016759955.1. NCBI lineage: Bacteria > Pseudomonadati > Pseudomonadota > Betaproteobacteria > Burkholderiales > Burkholderiaceae > Burkholderia > Burkholderia sp. KCJ3K979. The sequence goes on along the minus strand of NZ_JACFYV010000003.1, from coordinate 94,676 downwards.
GCGTGCCGGGGATCAGGTCCATCAGCGCAAGCTGCACCAGCACCGACAGCGCGCGGCTGCCGCGCGTGTTCGCGCTCTGGATTTCGGCGGGATTGTGTTCGACGAAGAACGCCGTGGTCTTCTTCAGGACGCGCTCGAAAAAGCGCGTGCTGGTGATAAATCCCAGATTCCCGGAACTCATGAAGGCAAGGTACTGCACGACACGTTGCAGCGCGCTGGACAGGCCCAGCAGCACCGCGTAGACCACGAAGCCCGCCATGAGCGCGTACGGCGCGCCGCGATGCGACAGCGCGTCGATCAGGCGCGAGAACAGATACGGAGCGGCAACGGCGGTGGCGCTCGATAGCACGACGACGGCCGCAACCGTCAGTAACATCCAGCGATCGGCCTTCCAGTAGGCGCGCAGCACCTCGGTGATCGGATTCGGTGCGTGGTGTTCGTTCATGGCGCAATGAACCGGGGCGCGGCCCGGATGGCGACAGGCGGCCAAAAAGTCTAGCAGACTGAAAGAAAGCCCACCGCGCCGTTCGAGCTGCACGGCGGTAGCCACACGCAATTGCCCTCGTGGCATCGGAAAAGCGCGCGCACCCGTGGGCCTACCCATCGCGTCCGGAGCTCGTATCGATGTGACGTGCGACGTTTTCCTGTCCGAGTGGCAACGCCCTTCCCTCCTCGAAAGGTTCGCGAGCATGAACGTTACCGATACCGGCCCGACCGTACGCGTGGTTGGGAGTAGACGACTACGATGAATGGCTGCCGCAGTGGGATCACAACCGCTTCTATAGCCGCTTCGACGCCACACGCGCTACCGCCGCACATCACGTAGCTCACGTGGTCGCGCTTCTTCGACGGCTACGAACCGGTGTACGCGCTGGTCGTGCAGCGTCACTGCAGGCCCGTCGGGTTCGCGCGTTCCCTGTATACGGCCGCAGCACGACGCACATCGGGCCGTCCTGCTATCTGCAGGATCTGTCCACGCTCGACAGCGAACACGGCAAAGGTGTCGGCCGCGCACTGATCGAAGCCGTGTACGACACCGCGCGCCGGCATCGTGCCGAACGCGTGCACTGGCTGGCAGCCGCACGTGACGGATCACATAGCGCATCGACGACCCGCCACGTACACCCCGACCGTCGGGCGGACATGGCCTCACGACCCCGGGTAGCCCGCGGGATACAAATTCGTCCTTTCACTGGATTTTTGTATCCTCGGGAACACCATTTCGATGTGTCGGTTTTCGTTGCCATTAATGGGGTCGCAACGTTTCTCCTGACCGGCCATTCCCCTGCTCTGCAGCGTCAAACGTCGGCTATACATTCCCCGCACGTCCAACGAATCAAACGTCCTCGGCCTCCTCCGACGCCTGCCCCGTCCCCGATCGTTCCGTCGGCGTACCGTTGATCGCAGCCACGAGCGCCAGCACCCCGCGCCTTTCTCGCGGCTTCAGTTCTCGAAAGCCCGCGAGGAGCAGTTCTTCGTCGCCGGTTAGCGCCAAAGTTCCGGGATCCGACGGGCGACCGGTCAGCAGATACTGAACGTCGACGCCAATCTCAGCAAGTCGGGTCAGATAGCTGGCATCCGGAATCCTCGAGCCCTGTTCATAGTTGGACTGAGCCTGTTTCCGAACACCTCCTGCCTCGCCGAATTCGGCCTGGTTCATTTGCAGGCGTCGTCGCTCCTGCTTCAAGCGAAGCGAAAAGGAATTCATTTGTGGATTTTCTGTTGACATGAACTCATTTGTTGACTATCGTTTGCATGTACTCAGTTGTGTCTCGGGATGGACAAGAGCACTGAGAAGCTCCGGCTCCTGCCTGCAGACGATCTCGATGCATCGGAGGACTCATGCCATTCACGTACGAAATCTGCGGCGCACTCCCGGTCGTCGGTAGCTTCCGACGCAATCACGCACAGCAGTTCGCGCAAAGCTTGCCCGCTTCCGTGACTGTGTACTGCGTCACCGACGCCGTCACGCATTCAGTCATGATCCGCCTTCGCGGTGCACTTACCGATCAAGAGGTCGCCTCCATTGAAGGCAAGTTGAAAGAATTCTCCCAGAAGTGGGCCCGAACCGCCGCCGTATTCAGTCGCATACGGTTCGGGGAACAATCTCTCATGCCCCTCACGCCGGGCCGACAGGTCGAACAGTTGCAGGATCCGGCGAAAGAATACGTCCGGCATCACGCGTCTAGCCGCCACATTCTGATACTCAAAACACTCAGGTACTGGCAGCTCCACTCGGACGATCCGCCTAGCCTACCTAAAAGCTGAGATTCTCGACCCAATCGGGACATTGGTTTCACCCCAACCTCTGGAGGTTCGCAATGGAAGAGCCCGCACCGTACAGCCTCTCAGGCGCACTGTCCGTCCAGGACGACTTGGACGATGAGCAACTCGATCGGGTATCCCGGCACCTGAGCGGTATCGCCAGCGTGTACGTGAAACACGATACCGTCGCGCATACCGTTTCGTTGTGCATCTCGGGTACGTTGATGCGTGACGATGCGCGTTACATCGAACAACGCATCGAACGCTTCGCCGAAGAGCATGCTCGTGCGGCCTCTATTCTACTTAGCGAGTGGAACGGCGTGACGAGCGAGCTTGTTGTCGGAATGAACTGGGACGCCCAGTGCCTCATCAAGCTGGCAGCGATCCAGGAACAACTTGGAAAGCTCCCGGAACGATATTTCGATTTTCTCTTGCGACTGGAACCCGCGGGTGCACCAGCGCGTGGCAAACAGTTCTTGTCTGTTTCGATCGAAACCAGCGACGATCAGCAGGTTGTGTAACGCAAGTTCAACGATGCAGACACTTCGCGCGGATAAGGCGTCGAGGTGCGAAAGCGCAGCGTTGGCTCACGCTTGTTTAGCAGAGAAGCACCCGATGAGTCGATAAATTATCCGAATTGAAAACCGCACGAGACATCCACGTCGCCGATCATTCGCACGCGCTCAACGCAGTGGCCGCGCCTTGATCCACAGAAACAGCGGCACGCGCGCCCACTGCTTCAGCTGATCCGTATCGGCATGATCCGGCGGCGGCTCGCGCAACGACACGATCGCGAACCCGGCCGCCTCCAGCGCCTCCATGTACGCCTGCAGCGGCAGCGACCAGCCCGCGAAGTGCATCGACAGCCCGTCGCGTGTTTCCACTCCGTCGAAATGCTCGCGCCCGAAATAGCTGCCCGTCAGCACGAACGGCGCATCGGGCTGCGGCCCGGCAAAGCTACCGCGATCGCGGAACGGATGCACGAGCGAGATAAACAGCGTGCCGTCCGGCTTCAGCACGCGGCGCGCCTCGCGTAAGGCGCCCTGCATGTCGTCGAGATCCATTAGCACGTTGTACGCCATCACGAGATCGAAGCTTGCCGCGTCGAACGGCAGCGCGGCCGCGTCCGCCAGTCGATAGCGATGCGCGGAATCCGCATGACGCGCGGCATCGAGCATCGCGGGCACCGCGTCGCTTGCGGTCACGTCGTAGCCGAGCGCCTTCAGCTCGCGGCTCACGCGGCCTTCGCCGCAGCCGATCTCCAGCGCGACGCCGGTGCCGCGCCCGATGTAGGCCGCGAGCCCCGCGCGATATTTCCAGAACGCATCGTGGCTTGGCTTGCTAGCCCAGTCGATCCATTGGTCAGCGACCCGCGTCCAGTGTTCGGTAATGGCTTTCGTGCCGGTCATGCGTGCTCCCGATCGGTCTGCGTCGTTGGCCCAGGATGCGCATGGTAAGCCGAAGCGAATCGACGCGCGCTTGCATACAAGCGGCATCCGATTTCCCTCGTGAGCAAGCTGGTTGTTTCGCTCAATCCCACGGATTCAGGATCGCGACACCGGTTTCAACGAAATCGGCAACGTTGCGCGTCACGACCGTCATGCCGTGCACGATCGCCGTGGCGGCAATGAGCGCGTCCCGCTCGGATCGCTGGTCCGGCACATGGAGCCGTGCGCATCGTTGCGCGATAGCAGTATCGACCGGTAACACGCGACCGGCGAACTCGGGCAGGACGTGCCCGTCAAGCCATGCCCTGAGCAGCGCGCCCTGCTCCGCATCTCCGCGCTCGATCTGCAAGACACCTGTCTCCAGCTCCATGATCGTGATCGCCGAGACAAACAGCACCGACGCATCGACGGTCGAACACCAGGCTGCCACGTTCCTGTCCGCCTTGCCCGCCCGCACTTTCCGGAGTTCCGAAACCACATTGGTATCGAGAACGAACATCATCAGAAATCGACCTCCTTGATCTTGACGTTCGCGCGCGGCGGGTCGAATTCGACGTCCTCGACACCTGGCATGGCGAGCGAGTCGGCAATGTTGCGCTGCTGCCGGGTGAGACGCTGGTATTCCTCGAAACTCAGCAGCACGTGGGCAGGCCTGCCGCGGTCGGTGATGAACACGGGGCCGTCCTTTGTCGCCTTCTTTGCCTTGGTCACGTCCTGGTTGAGTTCACGACTCGAGAGTGTGGTGATGGTCACGATGAACTCCTAGAATCCATATATGTAGGTATGTTACTACACCACACGAGTCCATGCATTCCTCTCCCTGCGCGGCGGGTTCCTCGCGATACCTGCGGCAACGTCCTACAGTTACGAGAAACGACCCGCACCGCCGCGCATCGCCCCCGCTCGACGATGCGCATCCGATTCCGAGGAAAGTCCATGCCGAGCATCCTGGCCCCCGCCAATCTCCCCGCGAGCCCCGTCGCGGCGGAAACGCGCATGGTGCATGACGTAGCGACGCTGAAGCTGTCCGACTACCGATCGGCGGACGGCGCGTCATGGGTCATCTCGATCATCACGCCGGCCGCGGACAGCGGCGCACGCGTCACGGGCAGTACGTATTTCGACACCGCGAAAGGTCAGACCGTCCCGGTACCCGACGCGCGCCGCCGCTATGCGAATCGCGGCACGTGGCAGGTCGTCGCGAGTTCGAGCCCGGCGGTGCCCGCGACGGGTCGCTACGACTGGCTCACGCTCGCGTGGCTGCCGATCAACAGGCGGCCGCTACCGCAAACGGCCGAGCATCTGTATTCGCCGTTCATTCGCGGCGGCACGATCGTCTATCGTTGGAATCCGTCCGCGGAAGGCGGCGAGCAATTCGGCAACGTGCGGATGATCTTTCCGGAATGGACGCAGCAGGTGGCCGATGCGTTGCGGTCCGCGCCCGCGGGGATGCAGGACGGCGCGTCGTGGCCCCCGCAACCGGCACTCGACCGCCTGAAAGCCGACACGAACCCGATGACCGCCGTGCTCGACTTCGGCGATGCGCTGCACGACGAACCAGTGGAACAGATCATTACGCGGCTACCCGCGCTGCTGCGGGTGAAGGACCGGCATGCACTCTCGGCAATCGTGTACCTGTGCCTGTCCGCGCCGCGCGCGGAAGACCGGTCGAGCTTCGTCGAAACGATCAACGCGACGATCGCGGGCACCGACGACCGCGCCCGCCTGCTGGCGATCGCGTATGGCGCGTTCGCGGCGGGGCGGACGCAACCGGTTCCGTTCCGCGACGGCGCGCAGAGCGCGCTCATCAACGACGTATTCGGCGCGCTGAAACAGCGCACGACGGCGCTCGGTGTGCCGGTCACGCAAGGCTCGCCGTGGTACGAGTTCTTTACGGCGTATCGGCTGGGTGAAGCGGTGTCGGGCAACGGCCAGTAATCGCCAGCCAGGAGACGCCGCCGCGCAAGCTATAGCGAATCTCCACCGCCGTTCATCACGCACTGCCCATTATTTCGACCATTCCTCGGTGCAATCGCGCCGCGTCGACCAAACACCGCATCGATTTTCGATCTATTCGACGATTTGAATGGAATCGCTCCGTGCTAGATTCCCGCTCGGCCACAGAGCCCATTCCAATAACCTCAATCAAAGACCAAATCATGAAATCTCTTATCCGCCATGCCGCTCTGGCATTCGTGACGATCGGCTTCCTATCGGGCTGCGCCAGCAGCGTGACGCGCGACGCCAGCGATACGGCCGGGGCCGCCGTGACCGCATCGACGACCCCATTCGGCAAGAAGCCCGTGATCGTGACGGTCACGCTCGACAATGCCGCGCAGGAAGCGTTGAAAGACAACCTGAAGTTCGACGCAAAGAAACTCCAGGAGAAAATCGAACATGCACTGGACGCACGCAAGCTGCTGGCCAAAGCGGATGCAACCGATGCGATGCACCTGAACGTCGAAGTCACCGGCATTCGCGTGCGCTCGAGTTTCTCGGCCGTCATGTTCGGCTTCATGGCCGGCAGCGATTACGTCGACGGCACCGTCACGTTCACCGATGCCGACAATCACCCGGTCGACCACTTCAAGGTGTCGGCGTCGTATGCGCTCGGCGGTATCGCCGGCATCGACAGCATGCGTATGGACTGGCTGTACGAGAAATTCACCGAGAAGACGCTCGCGACGCTCGATCCGACGACCGCCGCCACGCAAGGCGACGCGGCACCGGCAGCGTCGAGGAAGCTGTAAAGCCCGCCGCCCGACGGATCGCGGATGCGCGGCCCGTCGGGCCATGGCGGCAGACCCGGTGCTGCCATCAACGCACGGCCTCGCCGGTCGCGAACCGACCATCATGCGTCCTGCAATGCGCGAGTGAATGCCCTGTGCTCGCATCTGGCAGCGGTCCTATTCCGTTAAATCAGCCGATATGCATCGGAGTGCGGCCGCGCCCACCGACCGCCACAAGGCATTCACGCGCGCACGCATGTCGATAAAAAGCGGCCGCTCCAAAGCGGAGCGGCCGTCAAGGAGAGATCCCTAGGCGGGATACCGGCGGACACCACACCAGACCGGCCTGCATATTGTTGATGAACGGTATGCCGTTGACCATCGGACCGGTCTGATTCGCGGTATGCGGGCGTGAAAATCACGCACTCCTGAGCTGCCTTGGGCGCCCCTCGCGATCCGCAATACGCCGTTACGTTCTCGGAGGGAACCCCCATACGCGACAACCGGTCGAAACGCCGCACGACCGTCGAAGGCTTGATCGCTGCGACGGACCTCCGGCTCTCCTGTCCCGCTTGATCACGCCCACGCTTCCAATCTCATGCTGAGCATCGGTCCCTTCTCGATTCGCGTCGTCGCGGTAGCCGTCGCCGCGCTGCTGGCGTGGTTCGTCGCGCACTTCATCCAGCGCCGTCCACCTGACGGGCATCACAAGACCGCATCGAGCGTGATCCTCGACGTGCTGTTGCTCGGGTTGATCGCCGCACGACTCGGGTATGTCGCACAATGGTGGCCAGACTATGCGGTGTCGCCGCGCGCGATCGTCGCGCTCGGCGATGGGGGCTTCGACGCGCGCATCGGTATCGCGGCCGCGCTGGTGTTCGCCGCCTGGCGCTTGCGCCGCCTGCCGGCGCTGCGTCGGCCGGTGCTAGCCGGCATCGTCGCGGGCCTAGGCGCGTGGGGGATCGCGCAAGGTACGCTGGCGACATTGCAGCGGGGCGCGCCGCCGCTTGCCGCGATACCGCTCCAGGCGCTCGATTCGACGCCCGTGATGCCGGCGGGCTTCGTCGGCAAGCCGGTGGTCGTGAACCTGTGGGCGACGTGGTGCGCGCCGTGCCGGCGCGAGATGCCGATCCTCGAACAGGCGCAGCGCGACCATCCGGGCATCACGGTGCTGATGCTCAACCAGGGAGAAAACGCGCACGCCGTGCGTGCGTTCCTCGAGCAGCAGAACCTGCGTTTCGATCACGTGCTGCTCGATCCGTCGCTGCACGCGATGCATGCGTATGGCTCGCGCGGGCTGCCGACCACGTTGTTCTTCAACGCGAAAGGTGAACTCGTCGAATCGCACATGGGCGAGCTGACCGCCGCGCGCCTGAAGGACACCATCACGCAGCGCTTCGGGCAGTAATGCCCGGCGGCGGACCACAAGCGACGCCGCTTCATCACTTCCGAGCTTCGAGCGCGACCCACCGGTACACGAAGACCGATCCGATAGGCCTCGTCGAAAGCGTCAGCGCGATCGTGTCCAACTCGCGCAACGGCCTACACATCGGCTAGGAGACGGATGCCTTCACGCCGTATCTGTATGTGGCACTCCGCCTGATGCCACCGCCGATGTGGAATCCGCCCACGCCGAAGGGCTCGACATGAAACCGCGTGACTTCGACGCCAGGTCAGAGCATGCGCGAAAGCAGATGCAAGCGCTGCATGCGTGAACGCTGACGGCGCCAGTCTACGTGGCGAGCCGGCCAGGCCGACGGACGCCATCACGTTACCCAGTGCCCATCACCCGCGTTACCACAATCGCACGATGCCCGTGAACCAACAGCGTGTGCACACGAATCGCCGTTCGCGGCGGCATACGTCATGCGTGCAGGATCGCGCACCCGACACCCAAACATGGCTGACGGAAATGCGATCAATCTCGGTCAAATAGCGGATCCGGTTCGGGTGGCCTGTCATCAACACTGCGCTGTTTACCCGTGAAGCGGGCAATATACCTGTGCTCATACGGGCGGTCACGATGTGAGCGTGTGGTGGCCGGGTCGAGTCGGGTAGCGCGGCGCTCCAATTGCCTCGCCGGCATGTGCTGTACAAAATCCACAATAGCCATTGCCATGGTTCGGTCTTCAGGGACACCGGACTGGGCCAATGCTTGTGCGACCCCACGCCAGACTGCCAATGTTTCGATATGCGCATCCCATAACGCCTTTTCTGCGCGCTCATCGAGCACCGATCGGTAAAAACGCGGGGCAACTCCACGAGACTGCATTCGTAACACGGCCTGCGTCGGAAAGCGTTGTGTCTCACCGCGAGCCAGCCTCGGCGTTGCGTTCGCATCGACCCCGTGTTCGCGCAACTGGCGCGCAAACACCTCGCGCCATGTACGCAGATCCCGCTTGCGCGGATTCAGACACCGCCCGTCAGGACCACGCACCCGAACACACAGATGGACGTGCGGATGCGGTTGGTCATCGTGCTGTGCGAACACGTACAATCGTCCGTCGCCGAATATCTCGCGCGCGAACGCCCTTGACGCCTCTCGGACGGCCGCGCGGTCCGTGCCTGCGGGCATTGATAGCATCAAATTAAAGGTTTCCCGACGCCGGCTCTCTTCCGGCATCCCCCAACCACCCCACCGCCATTCGTCAAAAAGGTCCTGCAAGGCAGCGTTTCCAACCAACACTCGCGCGTCCTGGTCTTCCAGCTCGACATGACCATCGCGTGAAATATATTGCAGGTGTCGACGCACCGCACCCATGCCCTGTGCGCCTGACGCTTTGTTGGTAATCTTGACCATGACCTCGGGCGCGCGTCGAAGCGTCAAAGCCAGCCGTTCGCGCAAACGCCGCGCATCGCGCGGCAATGCCACGCCGGGCAGATGCGGGGCGCGCACATGCCGCAGCGGATCGTGAAACAGTCGATCGCCCCAGTTGACGAGCAGCGCATCGACGTACAGTCTGGGAAACGGCATATCAACGGCTCCATCGGTCCAGGTTGGTTTGCAGCAACTGTGCGACAAAACGCAGATGTGTAAGGATCATGGCGCGCGCGTGCTCCCACTCGGGCACGTGGTGGCCCTCGCCCGTGTTGCGCGCGAGCTCACCCAGCCGCGTACGAATCGCAGCAAGCTGCCGATTCGATTCCGCAAGCAGCATCATCTCCCGATTTCCCAGTTGCGGTTCTCCGGTCAGATGGGCGCGAATTAACGCAGCAATCCATCGATTGGCGGTGAACCCCTGGACATGTGCCAGCCCTTTGATACATTCCAACTCGGCCGGCATCAGACCCACGCCGATCCGTACAAACGGCTCGCTCGGCGTCGAAAGTATTGCGGCCGTGTCCGGCGGGTCATGGGGGATGTCCAGTGCTTCGGCCACGAGCCGCCTGATGCCCTCACCGGCGCTCACCCCGTTCTGCGCACATCGTGCCTGCCACAAAGGCTTTAGCGCGCCCAGTTCGACCGCAATGCGCGCTCGGTTTCGCGATTGCATGTTCGTCTACCGTTCTCCAGGCAACTGCATGGCGGGCGCGTGATTGATTTCTCGCGACGGGGCAGACGATCGCGGATTTTCGCCCTTTTCCGCTCGCGCGGACGGAGCCGCCGGATCGAACACGCGAGGACGGGGAAGCTCGACGCCTTCGGCGCGAAGCGCATCGAGCATGCGCACAGCGCGACGCTTGACACGATCGACCGAACGATCACTGAAACCCTGCTCGCGCATGGCCGCCACAATCACCGCGAGCTGAATCCCATCGTCCAGCGATCTCGAGTGGCGCACCGATGCGCCCATGGGACGGTCTGGACTTTCGTCGCGGGCACCCCCAGGCGTTGCAGTCGTCGCTGCTTGCGGCTGCAACCCAGGACGCTCGGAGTCGCGATCGCGTGTGTGTTCCGTGGGCGCGTTCAACTCAGAAAGACGCGCCAGGTCGGCAGGCTTCGGTGTGTACCCGCTTACCTCAATACCGATTGAAACGGCCAGCAGCCATACTTCGCGGCAAAAGGCGTCGTGCCCCGACACGCGAATGCGCGTCCACGCCTTCGCCTGCACCATATCCATCATGGAAGCAACAATGTCTGTACGAGTTTGCATCGTGACGAGATATCGCCCCCGATCCTCGAACGCCAGCGGGTACGGGGCCTCCTTCAGGAAATATTGACTGCCGGCGCGCAGGTAGCTTCGCCTAACTCGCTCTGGCGCGTCGGCGATTTCCGTGAACTTCGGCACCGAATTTATCGCGCCGGGATCGGACACACCATCCGTGCCTGCATCGTCACCCCCCGCCTCGAAGCGGCTGCCACCAGCCTGCTCTCGTAGCAGGGCGCGCGCCGCATCAAACTTGCTGCGCCGACGCGCAAGCATTGCGAGGTAGCCAAATTGCTGTACCGGAACGTGGTCCGACGGGCGGCGTCGCGCTATGTCAACGTCCGCAGTCCTTTCGGGCTCGATGGCGTTCATGGCGAAGTCCGCACTGGGTGCGAAAAGCGCCGGCGACTGGGTATCATCCATCATGTACCTCACCGGTTATGCGTCGCGCAATGCTCAGCTGCGCGGCGTCACCGTCCATATTGCGCATGACCGAATCGCTACCGCTGCGGGTCATCGATCTCACCACGCCCGTCCACGCGTGACCTGGCTTGCGCGAGCGCGGCCGCACGTGCAGCTTTCACGCGCGCCCATGACGCTGCATGCAGCGCATCGAGCTTCACGTCCATGTCGTCGAGCCCCATTTCCCGCGCAGATTTTTTCAGTGACGCAACCGCCCGCTCAAGCTGATCGCGAGCCCGGTCCCACGGGTAGAGCTTCGCGCGCTCACCTTCGTAGACGATCTGTACGTCTGCGCCGTTTAGGCGATGGTGCTCGTCCATCCACCGTAACCGGTCCGACGCGAATGTCATCTTTCCCTTCGCATGAAACACCACGCTGCGTGGTGCCACCTCTTGAACAAGGAAATGCTCGGTATTGAGCACCTCCCCGCGATAGGGACCTCCATTCTCTCGTGGTGTGGACATCCTCAGTACAGACCCAAACCGCCGCTCGGCCGCCATCTTGACCTCCGTGGGCACGGCGTCGAGCCCGTATATGAGTTCGCCCATCGCATGACGTGGCCCCTGGTTCGAATGCTGCCCGTCGTCCGTGGTTTCGGTGACTGGGCTCGCCGCCGGTTTGTGGGTGAAAGCCTGTTTCCCTTCCTCCGGAGTACCAGATGGCTGCGTCGACGCGCAATCACCGCCCGAGCGGTCGGCCTCGGCGTGCCGGCGCACGTCGTCCGCCCCCGTGCCGTGGTCCGTCTTCCTCGATCCCATGTCTGCGTCTCCCGTCAAGTAAAACGACATGCCCTCGGTTTGCGTCCGGCTCGCCTTCGAGTCAGCCGATGCAGGCGTCGGCGTCTCCAGTACCGCACGCCGCAACAGCTCGCCGACCGCCTCCGTTCCGTCGAGCACCGCCATATCGTTAAAGTCGGTCGGCAATTGATCCGCAATATGCGCCCCTGATGCGAACCTAGGAGCGACCAGTCGCGCATGGGCATCGCGCGCTGCATGTTCCGCATGCGTAAATCCAGCACCGAGATCGGCCAGAATCACAAGCGCATCCTTTGGGTGCTGCGCGCGCCATACCGTAGCCACTTTGGATAAATTTCCGCTCGACAAAGCCGCAAGCGTGTACCACCCTGTCGCCTGCCATGCCGACACGGCAGTCGCCACGCCCTCGGCAATCAGCACCGGCAAGCACGCGTCGCGTCGACACTGTTCGGGCGTAACCGCCCACCAGCCTCCCGCCTTCGCACCGCCTGCCAGCGATGATTTACGCCCTTCGCAATCGATCAGCTCGAGTGTCGAAATCTGATGACCGATACGAACAGGCACGATCAACACACGTCCCACGAGAGCGGCATCATTGGATTTCGGGGCGTAGCCGAGCAGCACATGCAACTCTTCTGCTTCAAGCTCGCACAGGGTAGGCAACGGCGCAATCTGCTTGCGCACCAGATAAGGATGGTCAGGTGCCACCGGCCGTGCCCAACGCCAGATACTCAGCGCATCCCGAGCGACCGCGGCGCGGCGCGTCCGGCGCTTGCGCTGGAGTGAGGCGTCGGCGCCCACAATGGGGGCATGCGCCGACGCGGACCGCGCCGCGCGATCGCCAAACGCGCGCGAGCCGGCCAGATCGAACCCATGCTCGCGGGCCAGCCAAAACAGCAACGCAAGCGTGATCGCCCCACTTTCGCTCGCCGAGCGCCATGTCGCACGCGCCGATCGTGCATCGTAATTCGGCGCGGTCTGGCTCCATGCATCCCACAGCTCAAAACCTGCCTCGCCAAGCCCATGCTTCACGGCGAACGCCATGTCGACCCACGTCGTATAGTCGTCAGCCGGAATCGTCGCCAAAGCAGCCCGCACTCGATCCGCCTCACTGATATATGCAACGCTCATTGAACACCACCACTTGCCCGGGCGACGGGGCTCGGGTCGCGCTTGCGCGCGCCCGTCTCAGTATCAGTCATGCCATCTTCGCCGCGCGCCAACCGACGTCCGGCGCGCGCTACGTCCTCGGCCGGCACGCCCAGCAGCGTGAAATGCCGATCCACATACGCGGCTGCCTCCTCGCAACTGACATTGTCCAGCGCCTGCGGCAGCTCGCGCGGATCCCAGGCGTGTACAAGTTCCAGATAGTCCGCTCGCACATGCGTCAGCTCGCCCGTCTGTTCATCGACGTCGTCATCGCTCAGTTCGCGCAGCCGCTGCTCGATTTGTGCACCAAATCGCACGAGATCGAGTGCAGGCACCGCCGGCGCGTCCATTACCCGTGAAGTAAATGCACGATCGCGCCAATAGCAGATCCGGTCAGCCAAAATCGGCTTGGTATTTTCGAGAAGAATGATTTCCTTGTCGCGATCGAGCTCCTTGATCTCCTGCGGCAACATCAGCGCACGACGTTGATCGGAAAAGCTCTCGCTCGCACCGCCGCGCGCACCGAACATGCCATTCGATCGGCTGGTGCTGCGCGATCGCTCCGTGCGCGTGCCGAGCATCTCGGAGTAGGCATTGGCGTCCTTCTGTTCGCGCGGGGCGAAAAGAATCTGCATCGCATGATTCGTGACAATGGTCCTCGCGTCAGCTCGGCCATACACAGACTCGAGCTGCGAGTCGGACTGCACGATCGAGAGTAGGCGCAGATTGTAGCCCGCCATATAGGCGACCGCACGCGCGATAATCTGGATTTTTCCGATCGCCGTCATCTCGTCGAGCAGCAGCAGGCATTGATACTTCAATGCCGGATTGTCCTCTGCCAACTCCTTCGTGTTCAGATTCACGAGCTGCGAGAACATCAGATTCATCAGTATCGCCGCCTCACTTAAGTGATCGGGCGTCACGCCAAGATATACGGACATCTTGCGGCGTCTGACGTCTCGCAGATCAAAGTCGTTCGCGCTCGTCGCCGCGTCAACAATCGGGTTGGCCCAGATCGTCAGTGGCGCATTAAAAGTGGCCAGAATGCTCGCCAGGACCTTGTCGTCATTCGCGAGGAATCGATTCAGTGCATCAATACAGGCGCGGCTCAAGTACTGTCGATGCTGTATAAGCATCCGGTTCAAGTAGGTTTTGACCGGCTGACCATTTCCCGACGATTGCCGCAATACCTCGCCCATTGTGATCGGGTAGTCGGGCACCCCGCTCGCGCCAGCACGACGCGCCTCACGCAAATCGCACAGCAGCAGGACCAGTCCCAACAGAAGGTTGCGTGCCTGGTCTTTCCAGAATTCGTCATGCCCGCCGGCCGGATACAACACATAACCGATCGCCAGAATGTCGCCGACGCGAAACATGTCGTCTGCAATGACCGACAACGGGTTGTAGCGGTGCGTGCAGCCATCTTCTGCAAACGGATTGAACAGGTACACGGCTTGTCCGTGCGCGCGCCGAAAGCCTGCCGTGAGACGAAAATTTTCCTGTTTGATATCAAGCACGACCACGGAGTCGGAATAGCTCAGCAGATTCGGGATCACAATCCCCACGCCCTTTCCTGAACGAGCGGGCGCGGCAAGTAGCACGAATTGCTGACCGGCAAAGCGCAGATAGCGGCCACGCCAACGGCCCACCACAAGCGTCGGTTGAGACTTCGCGGGTGCAATCTGTCTCATAACAGCCCCGCCCGACGAATCTCCGCATCGTTCGCAAAGCGCGCGTCGCCATACAAGGGTCTGCGGCCTGCTTGTTCTAGCCACGTATACACGGCAAGCGCAGGGCCGCCGAAGGCGACAAGCAAACCCATGAGGCCCGCACCGGCCACACGTCTCCCCATATTCGGAAGACGGCCGTCGTACCATGCCACTAATGCATCAAGCCACGTTGACCAGCTTGCGCGAATGGGATTGCGGTGCATGCTTGCATATAGCATGCACGAGGCTAACCATTCGGCTGCGGCCAATCCGACGTATATCCCGATCGTGATGGCAAGCGTAAGAATCGTCACACGCCACACTGGAGCAAGCGTCCCGGACATGTCATGCATCGCAGCACCTCTCGGTTGGGTCAAACTCGATGGCAGCCTTCTCGCGCGGGTCGAACCAGACTTCGGTCATCGCCCAGCGTTTGCCGACCTGCACACCGTGTGAGTCCAATACGGGCTGCGCCTCCATGTGAGCGATCACGTCGATGGTCAAGCGCAGCACACGCTTGAGCGAAGCAATGTCCCAGGCGGCTGCCTCGGGATGCTCCTTTGCCATGAGCGCAAAACGCTCGATGGCAATGCCCGCACTGGACGCATGAAAACTCGTCATCGAGCCGGCGTGCCCCGTGGTCAAAAGCTTCAGGAAGTCGTACGCTTCCGCCCCGCGGAGCTCGGCAAGCAACACCCGGTCGGGACGCATGCGCATGGCGCAGGCAATCAAATCTGCAGGCGTTATGTGTGCGCGCCCCTGAGCGCCTTTGCTATAGAGGAGATGGACGCAGTTTTCGAGATGCCGAATGAACAGCTCGCGTACGTCTTCGATCGTCACGATGCGCTCGGTTGCGCTCAGGTATCGGCACAAGCTGCGCATAAAGCTCGTCTTGCCGGAGCCCGTGCTGCCGACAATGACAATATTGCGGCGTGCTCGCACGGCGCTTTCAAAGAAGGCGGAAAAATCACGCGCTTCGAGCCGCTCGACGAGCATCCGATCGGCTCCGCGCAACGCTAGGCCTGTCTTGCCGAGACCGTCAACGTGTCGCCAAACCGTGTCCTCAAACATGCCGTCGGCACGATGGCACTCAAGCGTCTTTTCATCCGCGCTCGGGCGCCTGATCGTGATCGATACCGTCCGCGGTGGAACCACGGGCGGCACCACGAGTTGGAGGCGCGCGTTATCCGGTAATAGCGCGGAAAGCAGCGGATGCTCGGTCGAGACGCCCTGATTCGTCAATGTGGCAATCGCCACGGCGAACGCCATGAGTCGTTCGAAATCAAGCTCCGGTGAATCGTGTGCCTGCCACCCCCGATGGGTCTCTGTCAGAATACGCTGTGGTCGGTTGATTACGAGCTCCGTTACCGCTTCGTCGGCGAGCAACGGTGCGAACGAACGCATCAGCTCCGTCACCGACGCATCATCGGGCAATACCGATATTGTCTCGGCTACGCGATCGGTTTGTGGCTGAAGTGTTGCCTTGCATGCCTTCATCGTACCCCCTCCGGCTCCAGTGCATAAACCGAGCTGAAGTCCAGATCGCGAGCAAGGACAATCGTAAACTCGGTACCCTGATGTTGCTTGAGCGTCGGGGCAATATTGATGGTCTGATCGAGTACGCGTGTGGCCATGTCGCTGCCTTGCGCCTGTGTGTTCTGGTAGACAATCGTGCCGTTGCCATTGCCCCCGCGCGTGGCCAGATAACCGATCGCATCGTGGCTCAGTCCGAGCATCATCGCCGCGCCCACGCGCGCGCCCCAGTGATTCTCGATCGATCCATCCATACCCATGCGGCCCAGTGCGTCGGCTACCGGCGAATCGATCTGTACGGCTACCCCGTGCGGAGTAGCAATTCGTGCTGACAGAATAAATACACGTCGTTGCCCAGGCGCAAGATTCGCGCGATATTCGCAATTAATTTGCGAGCCGCGCTCGATGAGCACCACGCGCCCGTCGTCGGAATAGACGTTACGTGCGACCGTGCAAGTCGATATACCTGCCTGGGTCGAATCGAACGCGGTGTCGCCCACGCAATCGATCTTCGTGCCCTGAGCGAGTAGCAAACTTCGGTTGCCGATAAACGCTGCCATCACCTTCGGTACGCGCGTCGGCGTGAGCGTCTGTGACAGCGGCTGCGAGAAGGATTTCAAGCGCTCCTGGGCCATACCGGCGGTCGCATTCGACGGCTGCTGGTCCGCCTGCACGGGCAAAGTACCGGGGGCAACTGACTCACTATCGCTCGCGCCTGCCATGTGCCCATTGCTGGTCCCCACGGCAAGCAACGGCGCGTCGTAGTAGCTGTGTACAGGTGCAGCGCGATCACTGAGCGGCGCAGCCTGCACCGCAGCCGGTGCTGGCGTCGGTATAGGCATCGCAGCGGCCGATGCAGGCTCGGCAAGTGCCGGCACCTCGTCGAACACCTTTTCGTGTGCGCCTCGCGCATGGAGCGCACTACGGCGCGCACGCGCAGCATCGTCTCGGTGAGCGAGCACACCATGAACTGTCCAGACCGCGCCTATTAGCGCAAGTACGATGACCGCGAGCGGCACTAGCCAGTTGATGAACGATCGTCGCCCGAACCCATCCAAGCTGGGCATGCCGCGATCGAGCATGACAGACGATTCGGATCCCGTACCTGTATCCATATCTGCCGATCTGTTGCGACGGATCCTGTCGTCCGTCGCTGCGCCGTTGGGCGAAGTGTCCTCAGTCATGTTCGCGACTCCGCAGCGTGCGGCGCACACCGTCGACCGTCACACCGTGCTGCGGCGCGACACCATCAATGTCGAATGCGTCGTTCCACAAACCAACCGCCTCATCGCCCAGACGCAACACGAGTCGGCGAGCAAGCTCATGGACGACCACCACATTACGGTCCATGTGCTTGTCCACCACGCGTTCGGTGTCATCGTCCTCAATTCGGAAGATCGCGGGTATACGACGATTGTTGGGGATTCGAATGTACGTAAAGCGACCGTCGTCCCATACTGCGGACGGTGCGATATCCTCTGCATGTGGCATGACCTGCATCGAGTACGCGGCGTTACGCACGACGGACGGCTGAGACAGCCGTTTCTGCAAACACGCCAAGTGCGCGGCAATAAACGCATCCGACGCAGCGGTGTCCGGGTACACGAAACTTACCCGGTACATCTCGTGCGCGTTGCCAAAGCGTGCCTTCAGGGGCAGAACGAGAAGATCAAAGCTGTAGCTGCGCCGATCGGTCCGGACAATCAGATTCGTGTCATGAGCGGCGAGTTTCGGCTTCAGATAAACGTCATGGTCTCCCCGATTGGCTACCACATACCAACCGTCGCGGTCCCCTGGCGCAACCACAAGAATGTGCTCGGTCGGATCCAGCTCGACGTGGGTGGCAAAGCCGCGCTGCGCGATAATGCGCACGACTTCGTCCGGCACATAACGCACTTTGCGCACCCTGGCATCGCGCGTCCAGTCCGGCATGATGTGTGCGTCGACTGCTTGCGCCGCAAAGCACGCCAACAGGATCGCCATGGTCGCGAGCGTATTCATCGGCCAGCTCCTGCACCGGGCTGTGGAGCAGGTGGCGTATCCTCCGCATCTCGGCTGTACGCCGTCACCTTGAAGCCGAATGGATTTTCGATGGCCGAACGTTCCCGCACCAGCACCGTGGGGCGGTAGGTAAAGGCGAGCGTAATCACAAAGCGCTTTGCTGGCTCACCGGTATCGATGCCATTCTTGCGCACCGTGCGCTCGATATGCACGACAGCATGTCCCGGCTCGTCGGGCACGAGCGTCGTCGATACTATTCGGGTGCGGTATTGAACTGACGCGCCCAGTTGCTGATCCAACGCGTTCGGACCGCTATAGATTTGACGATATGCGCGCGCGACCGATTCGTCGCTCATATCCAGGACACGGTCATAATCCATTTGCAACAGTCCCCAGTCGTAGCGCTCGCGAGTGCGTACATAGACTTCGACCCAGTGCTTATCTTCGATCTCACGCAGCGGCACGTGTTTTGCGTCGAGCACCTCGATGAATTGCGCCTCGCCGGTGAGCTTGTTCACCTCGATAGGCAACGGCACCACGCGATAAAACGGCATCATCACGGCAAGCGCCGCTACCGAACCGATCGCAACAATAACGGCGGCAAACGCCACTTGCCATGCGCGACGCTCAGAGCATGCCTGCAACGCGGTGAGCGACGCCTCAAAATCAAGCGCACGCCGATAATCGCTTTGATCGTTCACGGACAAGCTCCATCCAGCCGCAGGTTCACCCCCGGCGGCACCGGCAGTTGCTGATTGACCGGTACGCGGTGAGCTCCATCGGGTAGCACGAGCCTGGACGGCACACCGTTGCATCCGAACATCGACATGCTTAGCCCGATAAGTACGCATATCATCCGGCGTCGCGTCATTGCAGTTCTCCTTATCGACCAAACGTGATCGGCACCATCTGATCCTGAAGTCGCCGCGTGTTGCCCGCTCGCTTAAGAAGCAGTTCAGTCTGCTGCTCGGCAATCAAGCGATCCTCGGTTTCCGCGAGCATCTTGAACATCTGCAACTTCGTCATTTCGTTTCCGACCGCCACGCTCTCCGACTGGATTCGTGCTTGCAGTTCCGCGATACCCTTCGGATCCCGTGTCGTATCGATGTGCCGCATCAGACGTTCAATCCGGTCGAGTTCAGCAAGCTCGGTTTGATATGCCTGCAGGCCAAGTGCCTTATCCTGAAATGGCTTGTTTAATGCACGCTGACAAATTCGCTGATCGATGCCATGCTGATCTTCACAGTCGTAGAGCTTGCTTTGCGCACGCAGCGCCTGGGCCGGACCAGTCAACCCGGCATACCCTCCCTCGCGAATCGCTGCATACACGCTTTGCCAATTACCCGGCAACGCATTGACCACCCCCGGTCTATCCAGCAACGCACCAAAGCCGCGCGCGCCGCTCATTGAGCGGTACAAGGCCATCTCCTGCTGCACTTGTTGTTTGAGCTGCCCGACCATCGCGATCGCCTGGGCGACGTTCTTTTCGTCATAGACCGAATAGATTTCCGCTTTCGCCGGCTCAATAAACGACGCCGAGCCCGCGACAATGGCGCACATCAGGACATGCGTGAATAGGTATCGCTTCATGGCTACGCTTCCTGTTCAGTCGTGCGCACGGTCAAGCTGCTCGCGTGCAGCCCGTTGATAGGCTGGAGGATGCGGCGAGACGGTGCTCACCAATGCGCCAGGCCTAGATATTCGACCGCCGGAAGACGCGTTTCGGTTTGCACTGCGCAGTGCGAAGGCCATCGCACCGGCTGCCTGTCTGGATGCGTAGCCGGCGACAAACGCTCCAAAGCCTGAGATAGTCGCACCGCCCGCAAGCCCCGAAGCCACGGCCGGCAATTGCCACCCAATCGTCGCCAGTAGCATGGATGTAACAAACATGCCGAAAGCCGCCGCCCACGGGGCGCTTGCTTGAAGTGCTTGACGGGCGGCAGCGGCCAACGCATCGGCAGAAGCGTCCGGATCAGCAGTCGTTACTTGAAACGGTGCGAGGTTGGCCGAGAACGCCGCGAGCGCGAGACCAAGAAAAGCCGCAACCAACACTTGCAACAGCGCATAGTTCACGAGCTTGGCAGTCCATGCTTCGAAAAATCTAACAGTAGAACTAAATGCTCCACACGCAATGAATATGGGACCCAG
This sequence comes from Burkholderia sp. KCJ3K979, assembly GCF_016759955.1. Lineage (NCBI taxonomy): Bacteria > Pseudomonadati > Pseudomonadota > Betaproteobacteria > Burkholderiales > Burkholderiaceae > Burkholderia > Burkholderia sp. KCJ3K979. The sequence continues at coordinate 74,389 of NZ_JACFYV010000003.1, read as the reverse complement.
CGCAAGTACGAGGTCGAGCAGCATGCGTGCCATCATCACTTCGACGCCGAGCACCATCAGAAAGATTGCGCCCCCGAAGGCGGCAACCAGACCACAAGCGAGGTCGCCGATACCTGCGACGATGCCGCTCATGCTCAGACCTTCATGGGTCGCCTTGTCGAAATAGGCGTCGACCACGAGGTTAAGCTGCCGATCATAGCAATCGAGCGTCCGGTAAATGCCCACAGCATGCTCGCTTGCCTCGCTCGCTTGTTCTACTGACCCGCATCCAACATTTCCTGCGCCGGTACGACCGGCTGCTGTCTGAATTGCCTGGGCGACGCCGGTTGTCGTCTCGCTCACGGCACTGACGACCTGGGACTGGTACAGCCCCGCACTTAACGCAAACGCGAGCGTGATGACGACTTTCATACCTCGCCACGCAAATGCCGGCACCGGCTCGTGTGCCTCTCCGCGAATCACTGCCATGCCATACGCGAGAACCCAAATCACCACTCCCGTGGTAGCGGCGGGTACTAACGCGGACGACAACGCAGACGATGCATCGCTCACGTACGTGTGCATACCATTTTCGAGCGTACCGCCCACCGCGCTGAAGAGGCCATTCATAGAACACCACCTTGCACGTGTGTAGCAATGCTCGACAATGCGGTTTGAAACGCACTCGTCTGGCGCCGGCGAGCAGTCAGGGCATCATGAAAGCGCGGCAACCACACATCGGGGTCGTCCCCGACCTTCGCCCGGATCGTATTGAGCAACGCAACATTGTCTGACGTGCCCGACAGGACATCGAGCACGTCGCCCATTCCCGAGAGATCGAGTCGCCCGATTGCCGAACGATGACCCTGCTTGACCAAGAACAGCCGGCTGTGCTCACCCATGCGTCTCACAATGTTGAATTCTGCTTCGGTCAGCTTGAAACCGTGGACATAATCATCGTGGTCTGCGCTCGGGTTGGGGAGGAAGAAAAATGTAGCCGTCTGCTCTACAAGCGCACGAGAGATTGGACTGCTAAGCACATCCGCAGGGGACTGGGTATCGAAAATACCTAGGCCGTTTTGCTTGCGAATGGTCTTTTGCTTGTCGTTGGCAAACTCGCTGAACACCGGGTCGCGCAGGCGCTTCCAGAACTCCGTCATCACATAGATGAAACGCCGCCCATCGATCAGGCGTTCGGTCAGATGCAGCAGCACCATCGTCAGTGGCGCACATACCTCCGGATCGTCGAGCAGTTCCGTGTCGTCAAAACCGAACAATCGGTGCGCATCTAGATCAATCCGGTCAACCGGGTTATCGAGCACCCACCCGAGGCGCCCGCCGGCGCACCATTTGGCAAGCCGCGCATGAAGACTGTTATCTCCAACGTTTGGCAACAGTTGCCTGACCATAGACAACCGACGCAGCGATCGATCCATGCGTGCAACCTCCCGGATCGCGCGAGAGATATCGAGCTCATCCTTCGCGGACAGCGGTACTCCGTTGTCGACCAGCTTGCACACGAGACGTATCCAAAAACTGTGTGTCGCCTCGTCCGCCTCCAACTGGAACGGGTTCATGCCGGTGGGCTCACCACGGTGAAATACCATGTATTGACCACCCATGGCGCGAATCCCGATTTCCGCTCCTCGGTCCTTGTCGAAGAGCAGGCCCATCACACCGTACTTCATTGCCATCGCGAGCAGAAACAGTTCAAGCACAGTCTTGCCTGCGCCGGCTCGGCCGATGATCTGCGTGTTGGCAAGCGCCTTCTCGTCGTTTGAGTCGACTTTCTCGGGCGTCGCGTGAAAATTCAGATAGAGCGGTTGCCCGCTGGGCGTTTTGACAATCGTGATAGCTTCGCCCCACGGATTACCCTCTCGCTTTCCAGTCGCGAAATTATGCAAACTGGCCATCGCGCAAAAGTTGCGTGATGTGAGCTTCGCCTCTCGCGGTCGGTATCGCCAGTTGCCGGGGCACTGCGCGAACCACGCAGCATCGGCGACCAGATCAATGAGCGCACTCTGGAAGCCGGCGTCTGCAAGCTTCGTTCGTGCTTGGGCGACATGCCGCACTACCTCATCCAAGGTATCTCCCAGCACAGCCAACGTGTAGTGGTACTCGCCCAAAACGAAATCGCCATTGACGAGATCGTTCGCGGCCTGATCCATTGCCTCGATTTGCGAGACAGCAACGTCATCTCCCGCAATCAGTTGGTTGCGCTGGCGCTCGAGCGCCTCCTTGGCACTGGGACGGTCAAGCACGGTAAAGCTTTGCGTTTCGATGTACTCGAAGTCGCCGTAGAGCAATCCATTGAGCATGCCTGGCTCGGTTTGCTCCGGATAGTCCTTCAGGTCGAGCAACGCCGCATAGCGGGTGCGCGTAGGTGTGCGGATCTCGAGCTTCTCACGGTGGAAGAACAGGCGCGAGGTTGGTAACGTGTCGCAAATTCGACCGTATCCAACCGGTACCGCCTCCCACGTTCCGTTGACTAGGTAACCAAGCATCTCGAGCGCGGCGGAATAGCGACAGAGCCGCTTGGTCAATGGATCGCGGCGTTCATACACACCGAGCGCGCATGGCGACCACGGTTTGAGACCAGTCTCGATCTGCGCGGCGATATCGGCCAGCGCACGCAATGCGTCTTGCTGATCGCGCTGAATGTCGTCAACTGTACGGCGTGCTGCACGGCTGAACAGCCGCCCCAATCGCGTCCGGTGAGGACGATATACGACGCTCACGTAGAGCTCGTTGGTCATCATCGTGTAACCGGCAAAGCTCGCGTAGTAGCGCTCAGCTAAGTCCTGACAGAATCGGTTGAGATAGGTCGTCTCGAACCTGTCCGCGGTACGCCGCCGCAGCCGATGCGTCCATAGCGCGACGTGGCCACCCGGCAGATTGCGCACCAGCTGATTGAAGGTGACATGGCGCGCGAGAATATCGGCAGGATCGGCCGTCTCGAATGCAATCCCGGGAATTTTCCAGATTTGTATATAGTCACCCTCGCGTGTGCGAATCACGCGGTCCGTGACATGCGACGAAAATGGGATGAAATCTGCGAGCACCACTTCGCGCGGTACGAGGGTTGCGTGTGCCGACGGTGTGCTCATGTCACCCTCGCGCCTTCAATCGGATCGGCGCATAGGCATGCGCGCCCCAGAAGCGCCGGTTGCGCTGGCGCAGTCTCATTTTCGCGCGTAGCATGCGCTGAGCGAGACGTTGGTCGTCCTGACGCGTAATCATGCGCATCGTCGCGAACACGGGAACGATCAACAGTACGATTGCGACGCCCAAAGCCGCACTCGCCATCAATACCCAGATTGCCGGGATCAGCATACCGCCACCGACCGTCAACAGCGGTACAAGTGGAACGCCCCATAGCATCGCTGGCCGCGTGCAGCCTTTGAATACGGGATCAGAGAGTGTGTCCACAATCATCTCCGTGTTCACGTTAGGCCGTCGGAATCAACATGCCAGCAATGACCGTTGCACACCCAACGAAAAGGCCGCCGATGAAAACATGCGCAATATCGCCAAACCGGGCGTGCTGGAACATCATCTTGAAGCCAGCCCAGATGATGGAAATCGAACACACCACCCCGCCTACACCGAGCAACGTGTTCTGGATAGTGATCAGCAAGGTATTGACCTGACTGAGTTGCGCAGATGCCGTGGGGGTTGCCATGACAAGCACGCTGAGCACTGCGATGCGGCGCCAATTCAACGAGATCCACGCAACATACGTTTTTCTCAATTTCACGACGCTTATATTAATTAGGAATACAGATTTCATGATGCACTCCATCCGGCCGAATTCTGCCTGCCTTGCTCAGAAGATCACGGCACTGCCTGCGACTCCACCGTTATTTTGGCTTCGCGCTGTATCGTCGTTCGGGTTCGAGGGTGGAGGAGACACAGGAGTCGAGCGCCCGCGGCTCTCAGCCCGAGACCCAGTCACACGGTCGGGTATCACCGGAATCGGCTTTGCAACTGACGTCAGCGCAGGGACGAAAGTGTCGCCCGACGCCGCTGCTTCCGTAATCCGTCGCACATATCCGACGCGAAATCCGGTTACGAAATTCCCGCTCGCATAGCACGACAGCGCAGCGCGCAACGCCTCTTGTGGATGGATATGAATGACGCGAGCGCGCAGAAAACATGCCCGAAGAATCGCCGCACCAGCGCTCAGGTTCCGACAGACGTCGAAGACGGTCCTCGCGGTCAATCCGTAACGAGACCAGTTTTCGCGATTGATTTGCGCGAGGCCGGCGCTGTAGTTCCAGCCTGCCGCTTGCAATGCCTCGACCGTGGCGATCGCTTCGTCCTCATGCCGAGGCTGTCTCGCCAATCGACCATGGGCGACGCCGATAGCGTTGGGATTGAATCCCGATTCGATGCGCACAATGGCAGCCAACGTCTGCGGAGCGACGGCGGGCGCACACTGCTGAGCCATCGCCACGAAGTCCTGCGTGGTCATCGCCCATCTCCGCTGGCGCAGCCCGCGCTGATATTATCGGATCGACATATCATCAATACGGCCGGACCGGCCATCCGCATGGCAGTCGCACTCTCGGCTCGGCCGCGAAGCGATATCACGTCCATATTATCGTTCACACGCATGATCTGTCCCCTCGCCGTTGGTCCCGCGCAAACGATGGCGGGAACACGAGGGAATTCAAGCAGCGGTCAAGCACAGACCCAAACCCGTCTTGTCGACGGGTTTTCCCGTCGGGTTGGCTCTGTATCGCCGATTGAAAACGGAATCGGCTCGAACGTGTGTGTCTATTAAACCGTGTCAGTGCGCGCCGGTTTGCCGCGCCGCTCGATACCCGCTCACGTCGCTCCGAAGCAGCTGAAGGTCGATTCAGGTTGCGTGAAGTACCGCATCCGAACCGGCTCGTCGCGTTGTCCACAGACACAACAATGCGCGGGCCTGTGCCCGACCCCGGCACTATCAGGGCTCGCTTCCTAGACTAACCAGCGGACTGTCCGGGTGGCGGCATCGGCGTAATTGAAGCCCCAATGTCCAGCTGAGATTTACTTCCATATCGCCGCGAACCGAATACTCGGTATGTCGGTGCGTTCAAGTGCGGAAATTTCGACCTAGGCACTACAAGGCTTTCCGACGACAGATACAATTATGTCAAATTCCTCGGAATCGGAGTGTCTGTTTGACTTTTGCGTCTGTTTAAGCAATCTTGTTCCCGCTTTTAAAGTAATTTTGTTCCCAGCCCCCTAGGCGGGAAACTTCGCATGGCCGTGCGTACATCAAGAACATACAACGTCAAACCTCTTCATCTGAGATTCGACGCAATATCAATCTACCTTGCGCGTCCTGACTGATCGACAGCGTGTCTCCGATTTCCCACCCGAGCCGATCCAAACATTGCAAAGGCAACTCAAGGATGGCGTCGCCTGTATCGTCGTCAGCGTCCTCAAGTCGCGCCCGAAACGCGCCTTCCGCGGCAGCGTCGGTCTGCGGCAAATATCGAAGCAACGTCTCGGTCAAGGCGATATCGTCGTGCGGCGGTTCCAGCCAGCTAGCGCATAGGCTATCTGAATATCTGGCCCAGGCGAGCGCGATGTCACTGTCAGACACGATACGTCCCGTGTCCGCCAGGCATTTCCTCATCCGGGCCAAGTGCTCGGGAAACTCCTTGACGACCTGTGCCCGATCACCCCTGCTTAACATGGTATTTCCTCTCGCCAACGGACATTCGACAGTCTTCGAATCTTCTACATAGCACAATTTTCAAGACGGCGATTTCGCGAAACCGCGTCTTCCGGCGCCCTAGCCTACCGCTGGAAATCCCGTGACCGAAACGCCCGATCGAATTGCCGGGCTCGCTGCACCTCGTCACTATGCAGATAGGTCGACGTCGTCGAGATCGACGCGTGGCGCAGGTTGTCCCGCACCATGATCAGCTCGGCGCCGCGCGCGAGCGCGTGCGACGCGTGCGTGTGCCGCATCCAGTGCGGGCTCGCGCGCCGCAGCTTCTCAGCGGTTGCCGGCCGTTCGTCCTGGATTGCGTCAGCGGACAGCACGAAGAACCGGCGCAGCACGCGCCCCAGTCGCGTACTTTCGATACCCGCGCCATCCTCGTCGAGACTCACGACGAGCGGCGTCGCCGGGTTCCAACGCGCCGGCGTGACCGGCAGTCCGCGCTGCACAAGATACTGATCCAGCGCGGTTCGCGCGAGCGACGGCAACGCCACCTTGCCGAGCTTGCCGCCCTTGCCTAGCACATGCAGCCAGTGATCGCCGTGCTCGTCGCGACGGACATCGCCGAGCGTTGCACTGACCAGTTCGCTCACGCGCAGGCCAGTCGCGTAGCCCAAATCCAGCATAAACCGCAGGCGCTGGGCGGCCGGCGCGCTCCAGCCGTATGACCATTCGAGGCCATCGGCAAGCGTGCGGATCAGCAGCCACTCACCTTCAGTAAAGCCGCGGGACACATCCAGTCCTGCGCGCTGCGCGTGGCGCTTGATCTTGACACCGGCAAACGGATTCGCGAGCACGTAGCGCTGCTCGACGAGCCATCGAAACAGCGCCGACAAGACGTTCAGGGCATACGCTGCCGAGCGGGCGGACAGCGGACCGGTGAACGGCCGCCATTCGACGTGGTGCCGGGGCCGTGATGGACCAATCCAGCGCTCGCACGGCGTTGGCCGCCGCAGGAAACTCCGGTAGGCGATCGCATCGTCGGTGGTGAGCGACGATAGTGCACAACTGCGCTCGACGATTGCCCACAGGATCAGGCGTTCAGCCTCCTTCCGGTAGGCGCGCTGCGTGGCGGCCGATTCGTGCAGCGACAGCCACGACTGAACCGCCTCGTAGTCGTTCGAAGCCTTCAGCAGGCAGGCGCTTGCCGGGGCGCGGAACTGGCCGCGCGAACCGTCGACCTCGTGCGGCACACACAACTGTTCCCACGGCACGATGCTGCCGGACGGCGCCACCACGATCAATGCGCGCGCTCGTTCGGTCAGTGCCGGATGTTCGGTGAAGAACGCCTCAATGCGGCGCGCTCCGGAGACGCCGAGTCCAGCGATCGCCGACCACCAGCGACGTCGTCGCTGAATCCGCACGGTCAGGTCCGCAAGTGTCCGAACACCGTACGCGTGCAGCGCTTCGACGATGCGGGGCGGCAGCCATTGCTCGACGGTGTCGGTGATCAGCGGCGCCGGTATGGGCAGGTTGCGAAGGAGCTCGATCGCGCGGGCGACGCCTTCGGCCGACGCGCTCGTCGAGCGAGCAACGAATACGGCTGCGATGTCAGCACGATGGCGGGCTTGCGCGTACGCAATGAGCCGCCTGCGAATCCGGCCGAGCACGCCGCGCGACGATGCCCCGACTGCCCGGCGATCGCCCAGATAGCGGGCGACGGCTGCCCTCGCGTCCACGCCGGCATACCAACTGCGCAATGCGGCGAGTTCGGCTTCGTCGGGAAAACCAGGCCCGGTCTGGTCGATGGGGAGGGTGTCGCGCGTTTTCATGACTGCCAGTTTAGATCAAATTTGATGATGGTCTGATAATGTTATTTATCTGCCTATTCGTCACGAGCGCCCTGACACGCTCCTTTCAATCTTCGCTTTCCGGTACCCGCCGTGACCGCAGTCGGCTCCGGCTTACCGGTCGGGATGTGGTGCCATGATCGTCGGCACCGCCGCCGATGACGGGCGGCCAATCAAAGGCTGCAGTCAGCATTGGCGCAGCGTTGGCCAGAGGCGGCTTTGGCGCCGCGTCTGCCCGTCCCTTTCCGGATTTTGCTTGAGCTTCGCCAAATGAGTACGCCACTGAGCGGCCGCCACGTACAACAAGGTCGCGGCCGTCGCGAGACGTGACCGCGCACGTGCTGTACCCGGCAGCGGCTTCTGTTTGCGCGACACAAGCGCCGTCTATCTGCATATTGCTTGGCCGCCCCGCCCTGCGCGGCTCACCTCTCCGACCCATCCCGTTTTTCTGCCCGAGCGTCTTCGCGATAGGTCTTCGTCGACGAAAGCGACACGTAGGACTCGGCCTACGTAGTCGCTATCTCGAATAGGTCGCGGACGACAGATTGGAACGCGGCCGATCCCTACCATGGGTTTATTACCTGACAAACTGAAAGGATTGGGGAAATGAACAAGATCTATCGCAGCATCTGGAACGCAGAGACGAACACGTGGACGGCCGCAGCCGAAACGGCGAAGTCTCGCTCGAAAGGCGTCTCGTCATCGCCTCGCCGCATCGCAGGCCGCCTATGCGTTATCGCCGCGGCTGCCGGAATGACGAGTTTGCTGTTTGTCCAACCTGTAGCCGCCGCCGCGACGCAGTATGGGGACAGTGCCGCCGCCGATGGGGGCGGCTGGGACATCGGACTCAACATGGGGGGACGACGGGTTGATAATTTGGGCCTCATGCCCGGCATGATCAGTGGCTATGGATATGCAGCCGCTTTCGGCGACAACGCCAATGCAAGCTCTCCAGGCGCGGTCGCCATCGGATCACATTCCACGAGCTCCGGTATTGGTAGTGTGGCCCTCGGCACATATGCCAATGCAATAAACCGATTCGGCACGGCTCTGGGTACAGGCGCGTACAGCACGGGCCTCCAGGCACTGAGCATTGGCTCCTTCTCTGCCGCAAACGGTATTCGCACCACGGCCATCGGTACACTAGCCACCGGTAACGGCACGGATGCCACTGCCATCGGCACGTCATCCAACGCGTCGGGCAAGCGCTCGATCGCAATCGGTGCCGCGGCGACGGACCTGACTAACGGCGCAGGTACTGAAACAGGCCAGAACACCACCGACAATACAGCCGCCTCGGGTGACGATTCGATCGCGTTCGGTACGGGCGCGCGAGCAAGCTCGGATCGGGCGATGGCTTTCGGCACCGGTGCGTCTGCCGTCACCAACGACGGCGTCGCGCTGGGAAGTGGCTCGGTCGCGGATCGCGCAGCCGGGCAAGGAGGCAGCGGTCTGATGCGATCAACGGTTCGCAGTTGCACGGTGTATCGGACAGCGTTGCGTCGGCGATCGGCGGTGGCGCGACGGTCAACGCCGATGGCTCGATCTCGTCACCCGCCTTCACGGTCGGCGACGGCAGCGGCGGCACCAAGGTCGTCAACTCGGTCGGCGACGTCGTCACAAACCTTGACGGGCGTGTCGTGACCAACGAAGGCGCAATCTCGAAGCTCGCCGACGAAATCGGCAGCGGTACGCTCGGCCTCGTTCAGCAGGCCGCCGCAGGCGACGATCTCACGGTCGGCGCGAAAACCGACGGCGCGGCCGTTAACTTCGCCGGTACCGCTGGCAATCGCAAGCTGACGGGCATCGCCGTAGGCGACGTCTCGGCTGCAAGTACCGATGCGATCAACGGTTCGCAACTGCACGGTGTATCGGACAGCGTTGCGTCGGCGATCGGCGGTGGTGCGACGGTCAACGCCGACGGCTCGATCTCGGCACCGGCCTTCACAGTCGGCGACGGTAGCGGCGGCACCAAGGTCGTCAACTCGGTCGGCGACGTCGTCACAAACCTTGACGGGCGCGTCACGACCAACGAAGGCGCGATCTCGAAGCTGGCCAGTGACATCGGTAGTGGCACGCTCGGCCTCGTTCAGCAGAATCCGACGACCGGTGCGATTACGGTCGCAGCGACGACGGGCGGCACGACGGTGAACTTCGCCGGCTCAGGCGGCACGCTGCGCAAGTTGTCCGGCGTCGCGAACGGCGTTGACGACGACGATGTCGTGACGGTTTCGCAACTTCGCGCGACTGGCCTCATCGACTACACGGGCAAGGAAGTCGGCGCAGTCACATACGACAACGGCTTGTCGTTTGATAGTGTGACGTTTGCCGGCTCGAACGGGACGGTCCTGCACCGGGTTGCAGCCGGCGAGGTCAGCGCAACGAGCATGGACGCGATCAACGGTGGCCAGCTCTACGACCTGCAAGAGCGGTTCGCCGATCAATACGACCGGTTAAGCGGACAGGTCGGCGATCTGTCGAACCGCTTCGACGACATGGCCGATCGTCTCGGCGACCTCGAAGGCAACCCTGGAACGGGAACGGGTGGCTCAGGCACGGGCGTAGGTTCGGTCGTCGTTGGCGAAGGCGCGGACGCGTCCGGTGCGTACAGCTCGGCCATCGGCCAGGGTGCAGTCGCATCGGGTGACAAGAGCTCAGCCATCGGTCAGGGCTCGGTCGCGTCCGGCAACAACAGTTCGGCCGTCGGCCAAGGTTCGGTCGCATCGGGCAGCAACAGTTCGGCCGTCGGCCAAGGTTCGGTCGCGTCAGGCGAAAACAGCTCGACGCTTGGCCAGAATTCGAGCGCGTCCGGCGCTAACAGCTCGGCCATCGGCCAAGGCTCGGTTGCGTCGGGTGCGAACGGCACGGCACTCGGTCAAGGCTCGGTTGCGTCGGGTACGAACGGCACGGCACTCGGTCAGGGCTCGGTCGCATCCGGCAACAATTCGGTCGCGCTCGGCGCGGGCTCGGTCGCGGATCGCGACAATGCGGTGTCGGTCGGTTCGGCCGGCAACGAACGGCAGATCACGAACGTCGCAGCCGGCACCGCGCCGACTGACGCGGTCAATGTGCAGCAGATGAACAACACGGTCCACAGCGCCCGCCAGGATGCGATGGGGGGCGTGGCGGCGGCGATGGCCGTGGCCGGGTTGCCCCAGTCGACGATCCCGGGCCGTACCTTCGTATCGATGGCCGGCAGCACGTACGGCGGCGAGTACGGCAGTGCGCTCGGCGTGTCGTACATGACGCGTGACGGCAAGTGGACGGTCAAGGCGTCGGCCAACACCAGCAGCCGCGGCGAAGTCGGCGCGGTGATCGGCGGCGGCTTCTACTGGTAAGCGGTTAGCTGGCTCTAGTGCGTACGAGAATCGCGTCTCGCCCGAACCTTGTTCACACCTCCTTTCAGTGAGGGCGACGCGAGGATCGTGCGCAATTTAGGGGGAGGGCTCCGGTTATCCGGAGCCCTTTTTCGTGGGTTTGCCACAATCATCAACTTCTACGACGTTCAGCTTCGCGAACAACTGCGCGCGTTGCATGGATTCATGCAGTTTTGGTCCATCGGATGAGCAATAGGCCTTCCTCGGTCGCACGCAGGCGAACACAATATTTCGGATCGTCGCGTTCGGATGGTCCAATACCTTGCTCAAGGCTATCAAGCCATGCGATCTGTGCGTCAAAGGCCGATTCGACTTCCCAGGCTGCGGCCGTGTTGAAAAGATCGGTCAGCGGTGAATCCTGACGCCACTCACAGCAGGACCAAAGATCCTGGTCGATATGCAAAAATCCGTCTGGCGTCACCATTGCATCCTTCGCATAACTGATCAGGCCGGCATCACGCATTTCTTTCGAGAGGGCTATGAAGCGAAAATATTCCTGATCCTCCTTGCGGCTGGAAAGCGTCTGCTCAAACCGCCCCCACCCTAGTTCAAGTTCTTTGTACGCAACCTCAAACGGACATGTGCAGCCTTCGTGGGGCCATTCATCTGGATGCACCGGAATCCAGTGCCAGTTGTCCATCCCCCATAGACAAGTCCCCACCGGCAATGGCACGAACCATGGCGGCTCTTGAGAACATCTTGTACTGTTCGGCAACGTGCAACAAACGGCGGGGGATTGGGTAGATGCGCACCGAGATTCTTGTAGAAGTCAAAGACACGATCAAACGAAAGGTGATGTTCCCGGAGTCGCTCAAGTTCGAGTCTAGCTTGACGTGCAAACGGCCGTGACTCCATCCGCCATGTGTGGCAGTGTTCGCGGAAAAGCGGTTCAATACTAGCGGGCATTGTCGCGAGCATACGTATCTGACCGATTGCCTGGCCGAGCGATAGATCCCCGAGGAACGCGCCGTCGCCTGAGCGCCATATCTCTCCTCGCGATAGGCTGGCAGCAACACCACTCGCACGTATCACCCAATCGGTCAGCGACACAATATGCGCTTGTTCGAGCGCAGGAAAACCGTCGCTGTCGCCATGCGGCCATCCTCTGCAACATTTGAGCATGACGCGTTTAAGTGCCTCCACGTGCTGCACGACGATGGTTTTTGTGTGTATCCCAATTGGGGCGATGCTGAGCTCAGTCAAATGAAATGGGCACCGCGAAAGCCATGTGGCTTCGTGCAGGTAGCTGTGGTAGCCATGCTGCGCGCACTCTTCGCAGTAACGGATGAAACTCCGATCGCGCATCGCCCCCGGTGGGGCGTAGTAACCGCAATCAGTAAAGTTCAGCGACGGCGAGAATACGCCATGGACAAGCGACAACGTTTCGTTCAGGACGGAGGAAATGCGCGTGATTTCCCTATCGGGAAGCGATTTACTCCCATCGAGGTCGACCTGGAGAAACTTCAGACATTGGCGGGCATTGATGCCGTTCAGCTCACTGAACCGGGCCAGGAAAGAAAGCCTCGACTCGTACGGGCGGAGGTTGCGAGGCCACCAGTTGACAGACGGATACCCCGACATTTTTCAGGTGCCCGTCGAGATGATACGCATGTGGTCGGAGAAATTCGCCCTTGCCAGTTCATTCAGCCAGCTTTCGTAGGAGGTTACCTCGTTCCAGTCCTCTCCCCTGGATAACCGGAACAGCATCGCCTCGGTTGCCCTCGCGACGTGCTGCATAGGAAACTCTATGTGCCGGCGCGCAGCATCAGGGGAAAGTTCTGTCAACGCCTTCCATAAATCACCGGCACTATCGGTCAGGCGCCTCCCGGCTGCAAAGTCTGCCGGCGCAAAATATTCGAGATACGAAATCCCACTGCCGGGTGGCCATTCAGAGTCGATATCGTAGCCGTTCATCACATAGCCGAGTTCGCTGCATGATCGCAACCCGTGAAATCGGGCATGCGCCGCCATGAAACGGGCTGCAACGTGCGCGTTCCCCGTGCTAGCCATATATTCATGGTGGTAACTCAATTGATGCGATCCGACCGAAAATACGCTAAGCAGGTAGCCCTCGTAGTCGAGGTCGTTCTGCAGTCCGACGAGCCATTTCCATTCCCGTAGGGTAAGGTCCTGTGCTTCATCGATCAGCAAAACCAGATAGTTTCTTTCGGAATTGTTCGCTATGGCAATGAAACGCTGCCGGCACAGATACATCGCCTCTGCCTTTCGAGGAGGCTTCAGCGGATTGGCAAATTCGAATCGAGAAGCCAGGAGAATCTGGTGCCAGAATCCCGCTTCACTCGTATGACTGTCCGCGCGCCGGTTCCACACGACCAGCGGCAGCACGGCTTTGAAGCGCTCCTCAAGTACGCTAGCGAGGTACCATTGCACGCATCGCGTTTTACCCAGACGGGAAGCACCATAAATATAGCCGCCGGGTCGCTGCTGATCGATCCAGTCTCCAATCTGCGCAATCATTTCGTGCATGGGCGGTGTATAAACCGCATACTGCCGCGTAACGATACAGTGCCGTGGATCAATGCGCTCGGGCAATTCGAACGCCACGGCTTATCTCGTCGCAGCCATGCGGCGCGGAGGTAACCTTGGGTCGCCGATGGCCGAGGCTCTGGATGTAGCCGAGTCGGGACGTGCACGTCTATCGGTTACTTCTCCCACTTGCGAAGTAGCTTGGGAAGAAACGTTACCGGGTTTGGCACGGGCCAGCGCAGCATCCAGCATTGCGGGGCCAATTGAGGTCTCGGCCGCTGCAGCAAGGATTCGCCTTGCCTCCAGATAGGCGGGGTGAACCGGCAATTTGCTATGAGCTTGGCTTTCTACGAAATGTATGAAAGCCTCGATCGCGTCGCCGCCTGCGGGAATCGTGAATTGTCCGCGTGCGCAGACTTGGCAAATCGCGGTACGCACGGCAAGACTGTGGGGCGAAATGTGCCAGGGCGGTGCTGCCCTCAGAACACCGAGCGACGTGCCATCCAGCGTTGAGGCGAGCATGACCCTGCAGTCATCCTCCTTGTGGCAGATTACCCAAATCCCGGTCCCGACCAAGTCATGCCTGTTCTGTAGCAGTTCGCTCGTATAGCGGCAGTAATAAAATTCGACAAATGGTGCACGCCCCGCCTCGGCCCCACCACGCACGACACAGCGCTTGCGGATGCTGAACAATGCCTCGATCACCGTGGGGTCAGCCCGGCGGAAGTGCTGGTCGGTGTGCTGATACAGAAATCTCGCGTAGGCGAGCGGCGTACGGTTACCGATGCCGCTGTGTGGCGAGGCGTTATAGTTGGCAATAAGCACGTCCAGCAGTTCTTCCGCGTATTCGTACTGGAAACGGCTTGCCAGTGCGACAGCCTCCGGCTCCTTCCCCTTACGATCCTGCGGTTTGGCCCCGGTCGTGTTCGACATACGCTGAAAACCTTGGCCAGCGAGATTGCGGAAGAACGTCTCGATAAAGGGTCGATCGTCCTTGCTTCGCCGCTTCGAGAACGAAGTTGCAGGCTCGAGCAACGTGGAACCAACCGCGTCGCGTAGTGCCTCGCGCACATGCTGGCAGGTCTGCGCCAAAGCTCCGTCCACGCTGGTTTCGTCCCAACACAACCCGTTGAACTCATCCCCTAACGTGGAAAGAAGCCCGGCTTCGGGCAGGTACGGGGTAGCGCAGAAGCTAACAGGACGCAGGCTCCATGGAACTAACGCGCGCTTCATCGCACGCAGCACATCATCCTTGGAAACCTCCCGCCTCATGCTGAAGTAGTAGCCTATGACAGCGCGCGAGACGACCTCAAGGATGACGATGACCCAGAGACGATGAATGATCTTGTCGCGAAAACCTCCACCGGGCAGTGGCAGTGAAACGCAGAAGCGCCCGTCCAGCTTGTGCGCGTCCATCTCGACACGCTGCATGAATTTCAAAACAGGACGCCCAGTTCCATCACCTGTCTTCAGTTTCGACACCCGATCCGGACCACCCGTGACGGCTGCCAGTGCACGCGGATCCGCCGCCAGCACGCCGTCGATGTACCGGCAGATCGAAACGTAACCCAAGCTGGCGGTATTGAATGGCCACTCGTTGCGCACCTCGTATCCGAGCACACGCAACTGATCCAAAAACCAAGCGCAATGACGCCGTCTCGACTTTCGGGTTTCCACGAGCAGTTTACACGAGCTACCTGCGCAAATTCGCGCATCGAATGCCCGACGCAGATCGGGACGATGATCCAGCAGCGTCTGTAGCGCACCAGCTCCACCACTGCCAAACCGATCGACGCGAATCTTCGTACGTCGCTGGTAGCGCTTTACCCTGTACCAAGGAACAAGGCCTCGCCATCCGAAAGGTTGCCCGTCGGGATGCGTCTCCAGGCAACGCTCCCTGATGAGGCGGTAGGCTTGTTTGGCGCCGAGTGAAGTCAATTGCCTGATGGTCTGAGCCGAAGCACCTTCAAGATATAGTGAGACAGCCCGCTTTCTCGCAAGATACAGGGCGCGCCTCGCGTCATTGAGCGCTCCCTCGTCTGGCGTGGCCCATTGCGACGTATCAATGCTCCGCCCACCCACCGTCCGGCGAGAATAGCGAAGGTTGTCGTCAACGTCGGCTGCTTGCATGGCCCCTCCGATAAAGCAATTACCGAGGCTACAGGGGCAGACGAAGTTCAAAGATAGAGGGCATTCGGCAGAAAGCAAGCCGCCTCTTCGGCAACACGTCGAAAAAGTTACAAAATTGCTTTGCCTCTGCGGCGAAGGAACAATTTCTCTAAGAATTTATCAAGGAAAAATTGTTCCTATTGCGGCGTCAGACGCCCGATTCTCGCCAAACCGGTGGGAACAAAATTGCTTAAACCAACGTTTTGTATGATCAACGACGTTGTCTGGTTTGTCGTCCCGGATTGAGCCCCCGGCTAGCACTCGGACTACAAGCTACTTTTGAGTTGGATCGGCGTGTGTATTCCACCGAATTCTGCGCGGGTCGGAAATCTCGTTGTTTGATTGAGTAAATTGCCCGAACTGAGGCTCACGACTGTCAAACTCGATCTGATCTGCTCTAGAAATCCAAGCGGTCTACACCGGACAGTCGAACGTCATCACGCTATACAAGCCCGCGGGGCGGAGAGGACGGCGGTTGTGCCGAGGTAGCCGTGAGTGCCGTCGATGGGCCGCTTGCCTTGACAATGACCCACCCCGTTGATCCACACGCCCCTCTGCTTACGGCCATACGACCGCTTCAGTGGCCCGTCGCGTTTTCAGAACGACGTGGCGACCTGCGCCTGAAGGATGAGGCTGTTGCGCGTGCGGTTACGTACAGCGGTTTCCGTGTATGCGTTGAACCACAGCGCGCGGGTTCGGGTCATCTGCCAGAAGAGTCCCGGGCCGATGCCGAGCACCTGCTCGCGGCCAGCCACGGACGTACCGTTGATGCGGCTGTCCACAAGCTGGCGGAAAAAGTAGCCATTCACGCCCACATGCAATGAAGGTGTGAGCGCATACGAGGTGGTGAAGTTGATCCAGGCCGCCTGGCCGGCTTGAGTGTCGCTGACGGGTTGGTTGTCGAACGCGAGCGGGTAACTCGCGGCCGGATCACGGTTCCTGAAGTTGTACAGGTAATGCAGCCGCCAGCTAATCTCGACTTTGGGCAGCGGAAACAGCGACGCTGCCCAGTACGGATTAAGCGAGAAATAGCCGGAACTCTGGTTGAGATCTGCGTTGTGCTTGTACTGCCCTGTCGGCGCAATCACGTCGAACTCGAAGCGCTGCACGAACAGGGGCTCCCCCGAAGAACCCAGAATGGGCGCATACTGAAGTTGCGGTCCGAACGTCACGTCGCCCAATGCCGTGCCGCCGCCCGACAAGCTCGCCCCAGGTTGATCGAAACTGCCATGCAGCCAGGTGAGCGGCACAATCACGTTGAAGCCCAACGTGCCGCCCGCCAGGTGCCAAGGAGAGGCATACGCCAGATGATTGACCCACGTGAACGAATCGATCCGCGGATGACGAAACGCGCCATTCGTGTTGCCGTCCGCGTTCTTGATCGAATCCGCCGTCGAATAGCGTAGTTCGCCGAGATACGACCAGCCGGGCGGTCCTGAAAATCCGTCGAAGAAACTGGTGGAACCGAGATTGATGCCCTGCGGCTCCGAAACCGTCGGCGCACGTCCCACTGTAGTCTGCGCGGATGCCGAAGCAGCGTTCGCGAGGCATGCCACCAACAATAGCTGCCGCCCGGATCTCACGATAAGATTAGTGATGCCAATCATCATGTTTGTCTCCAAATATTCGTACCGATGCCGGCTGTTGTTGTAATGAACGACTCGTGGATGCCGCGTTGTTGTACCGCAGCGGGCCGTTGCTCTGCGCCCGCCGCCGCGTCGATCTGGCTTGCGCTACAGCATGGGTTCGACCGGGCGAATGACGTTAGCGGACACTGCCTGGCCCGGCGCGGAAAACTCGACCAGTTCAGCGCCCAGGTATTCGACGATGTCGAGGTCCGCCACTCCGTTGACGACATGGAACGTGGTGGGCAGCTGCTCGAACGTGGCGCGATGCCAGTTCACCGAGCCGCCAGCGGCTTTCCACTTCCTGAAGTTCGCGCCGCCGAACTTGATGGGCGACGTGTCGCCCGCCGCGCCCGGTTGGGGCTGCGAAGTCGTGGCGTAGGCCACATCGCAGCCACCGCTGCCGAAGCTGCCCGTGCGCGGTATGTACTTGTAGAAGAGCGCCGCGCCGCCCGGCCCCGGCAGCTTCGGCTCCTCGTGCACTTCAACCAGACCGTGAAGCGCGATCTCGAAGAACCTGAAGTCGAACCATGAGGCCGATCCGCCCGCCGTGCCACGCGCATGATCGATATCGAGCGCCGGAATGTCCGCGAACAGCTTCGGAAATCCGAGTTCTTCGCGACCCGTCATGATCGCATCGGGCACGCCTTCCCAGAGCACGGGGCAAAACGAGCCGTCGATGGTTTCCGTCCTGCCGCGGTAGGTCGCGGCAATCTCGATCATGACGATCCCATAGCCACGGCCAGCCAGCCAGTACAGATCGTTGAAGAACGCGAGCGAAGCGTGCACCTCCGGCTCGCCTCTCAACTCAAAGCCGGGCGGCAGGATGCGCTCCAGTTGCTCGCGGCGCGTGCGGTATTTGACGGTCATCCAGGAGGCGTTCATGGTGCCCGCTTCCTCGGGTGTCCACAGCGTCCCATCGGCTTTTTGACGCGGACCCGGCGCGGGTCCAAACACGGCAGGCATGCGGTAGCGCACGCCCGGTTTAAATTCGACGGTCATGATCGAATGTTCCTAGGTGGGTTGAAGGGTTCAGAAGGGGTAGTGGCGCGGCGTGGTCTGTACCGTGAGCCAGCGCAGTTCGGTGAATTCGCGCACGCCCGCGCGGCGGCCGAATCGGCCCAGTCCACTCGCCTTGACGCCGCCAAACGGCATCTGCGGTTCATCGTGGACGGTGGGACCGTTGATGTGGCAAATGCCGGAATCGCGAACGCGACATGGGCATCGCTCGCGGTAACCGCGGCGGCATGCGAGACCGCCGTGCCCGAAAGCGGATCGCGCCGCTCAAAGGTCGCGCCGGACGAGGCCGGCACGTCGTTTCCGCCTACGAGCAGGTTGACTTCATAAGCCATATAAATAGGCGTCCTGTTTGCTGCGAACGGTGCCGTGCGTGCCGCGCTCAAACCGGTTCGGCCGCGACGGTGTTCTCGATGTGGCCAAGGGACTCGATCTCCACCTTCACCACGTCGCCCGGCTGGAGGAATTTGCCGAGCGCAATGCCGACGTTCGCGCACGTGCCGGTCGCTACCAGGTCACCGGGTTCGAGCGTCATGACCTGCGAAAGCTCGTGGATCTGCTCCCAGATGCTGTAGATCATTCCACCCGTGCTCGCGCTCTGACGCAGTTCGCCGTTCACCCACAGCTTCATTTGCAGCGCGTGAGGATCCGCGATTTCGTCGGCCGTGGTGATCCACGGGCCGATGGGCCCGTGCGTGTCAAACGACTTGCCTAGCGTGAAGGTGGGACTTTTGAACTGCCAGTCACGCGCGGTCACGTCGTTCGCGACGAAGTAGCCGCCCACCACGGACGGCGCATTCTCAACGCTGACGTAGCGGCAACGCTTGCCGATCACCACGCCCATTTCGGCCTCGTAGTCCATCTTGTCCGAGACGCGCGGCTTCAGGATTGGATCGAACGGCCCCGTGATGCAGCTCACCTGCTTGTTGAACCACAGTTGGTGGGCTGGAACGGTGATGCCGGCGCGCGCCGCTTCGTCGGCATGGTCCTGATAGTTCATGCCGATGGCGAGGTATTTCTGCGCATCGGGAATGGGGGCTTCGAGCTTGACGCGTGCGAGCGGCACACCGTCTTTCGCGTCGCGAAGCGCCTGTTCGAGACGGCTCAGCAACGCGGGACCGGCCGCCAGCACGTCGCGGATCGACGCGGGTGCGGAAGAGTCGAGCGCCTTCAGGGCGACGACGCGATCGCCGTCAACGGCGCCGATGGTAGTCACACCGTCGTAGGTGTAGCGGGCAAGTTTCATACAGAGCGCTCCTGCGCAGAAAAAAGGAAGGCGGGTTCAGGCGAAGAATTCGGGTGTCAGCGGCGGCGCCCATTGGCGCAGTTCGTCGGGCGACATGGGGGCGTGTCGCACCGGCGTGCTGTCGTTGACCAGATCGCCGTCGGTCCAGTGTTCGATCTTGTTGCCGAACGGGTCGCGCCAGTAGTCGAAGATCTGGCTACCCTGCACGTGGCGACCAACGCCCCACGAGTGCTCGTAGCCTTGCGACTTCAGGTACTCGCCGCCCAGCATGACGTCGTCGAGGTCCAGCACTTCGAACGCGGTGTGCTCGAAGCGCGAGCGGCCGTCCTGCGCCGCGATCAAGGCCACCGTGTGATGGTCGGTCCACTGCTCTCCCAGCCCGCAGTGCAGGAAGGCGGCAATGGTGTTCTGCTCACTGCCGGCCCAGTACGTGTCCGATACGCGAAAGCCCAATACGTCGCGGTAGAAGGCCAGCATGGCGGAGAAGTTGCGGACCTGGAGCGCGACGTGGCCCAGCCGCAGCACGCTGCTCGGCCGCGGCTGCAGGCGCACTGCCGTGCCCAGACGTCGGCGCGCGCCGCCGCAGTTCATGGCGACCGCGTCGCGCAGCGGCAACGGCGCGTGCCGCGCGGCGCCGTGCAGAACGTCGACAAGAAAGTCGTCCGGGTCGCGAAAGCGCACACGCCGCCCGCCCCCCGGCTCCGGGTTGTCTTCCACCTGAACGCCGAGATGCGCGGCGAGCCGCTCGAGATCCGCCTCGCTGGCCGCCTGAAAGCCGAGCCCCACGGTGGAATTGTCGGGACCGAGTTCGCTTACATGCACGTGGTGGGCGGTGTCCGTGGCCCGCATGTACAACGCGTGTTCGCTGCGGGCCGCGCGGTGCAGGCCGAAGTCGAGCAGAAAGTTCTCCATGCGGTCGAGGTCGGTGACCTGATACCGCACGAAGGCAATGTCTTGCACTGTCATCACGAAAGCGTCTCCTTGTGTTGTGCCAGTCGTTACGCGAGTCGTCGCAGGCGAGCATGGCATCGTAACGCACAAAATCTTTAAATTTGACGATAACAGATTAACCTCAAAAAAATCGATAAAACGTAGGGAATTCCATAATCTTGACGAACGTGGATGGCGGAAGCGAGAATCGCAGCAAGCTCCCACATGTACGAATGCTTGCTCGAATGGATACGACCCTCATCTCTCCAGGCGCGAAGAGCCTGACGTCGCTCGCGGTGGAACGCCTGCGCGGCGACATCCTTGCCGGGCAGCTGCGCCCCGCCGAACGGCTGCGCATCCAGGCGCTCAGCGAGCGGTATGGCATCGGCGCCACAGCCATCCGGGAAGCGCTGTCGCGCCTTGTGACCGACGGCCTCGTGGATTCGGAAGACCAGCGCGGCTTCTGCGTCACGCCGGTTTCGCGTGACGACCTGACGGACCTCACGCAAACGCGCGTGGAAGTGGAAGGCAGCGCGTTGCGGCTTGCGCTCAAGCACGGCGACATCGACTGGGAGTCCAACGTGCTGTCGGCATTTCACCGGCTGCAACGCACACCTGTGCCCAGCTCTCCCGAGTTGCACGACGCGTGGGCGGCAGTGCACCGGCAGTTCCACGAGGCCCTCATTGCGGGATGCGCATCGCCGTGGATGCTGCGGCTGTGCAGGCTGCTGTACGACCAGTCGGAGCGCTATCGCAACCTGGCCGAGAAGTACACGTCGGAGAAGAACCGCGACGCAGCGAAGGAACATCGCGAGTTGATGGAAGCCGCCATGGCGCGCGACGCCGATCTCGCGGTCCAGTTGCTTGCGGGGCACTTCTGGGAGACCAGCGGCATCATTTTGAAGGCCGTATTCAACGACGACGCAACCTCCCGCGCGTCCACACGAAGCCCCGGCCGCAAACCGCGCAGCGGTCGCGATGAAACATGACGGTGCGTCGCGCATGAGCCCGCCCCGCTGACGCGGCGGGCGCTGCCCGCTGCCTTTCCAGATGATGATGCAGATGCTGCGCACGACGCGGCACGGGTGGACTTTGCCGTAGCAAACCGCTCGCGAACAAAAGGAGACAACGCAATGCGACCTCACACCCCGCCGGTCCGCGACCGGGCATCCGAGTTCAAGGCCGTCAGTCTGCTGGCCCTGGGCCTCGGGATGGTCGGGCTCGACCGCTTCATCATCAATCCGCTGTTCCCTGTGATGCAGAAGGAACTCGGGCTCGGCTACCAGGACCTCGGCCTGATTTCGGCCGCGCTGGCGCTGACGTGGGGCGTGGCATCGATCGTCAGCGGACGCCTTGCGGACCGCGTGGGTCCCCGCCGAGTGTTGATCGCCGCGATGGCCATATTTTCGCTGCTCGTGGCGACCACCGGCTTTGCGTCGGGTCTCTGCAGCCTGCTCGTGATCCGCTCGGTCATGGGCTTCGCCGAAGGCGCCTACGTGCCGGCCAGCATCGTGGCGACCGTGAACGCTTCGAAGCCCTCGCGCGTCGGGCTCAACATCGGCCTGCAACAGATGGCGCAGCCACTGGTGGGGCTGGGCCTGGGGCCCATCGTGGCCATCGGGCTGCTCAAGGTGCTGCCCAGCTGGCATTTCGTGTTCGCCGCGGTCGCGGTGCCCGGCCTGCTGCTGGCCGCCGTGATGGCGAAAGTGCTGCGCGACCCGGTCCGCGTCGCCGAAACGCCGCGCAACGAGCCGCACGAGTGGCGGGGCGTCGCCCTGCACGGCGCCGTGCGCGTGAACATGGCGGCCATGCTTTGCTATCTCACGTGCGTGATTACGCTTTCCGCATTCATGCCCAGTTATCTCACCGACTACCTCCGGCTGAATCTGGATCAGATGGGCCTCGTGCTGACGGGCCAAGGCGTGGGCAGCCTGGTCGGCATGGTAATCATTCCCGCGCTGTCCGACCGGTTCGGGCGCAAGCCGATGCTGATCGCGGCACTGCTCGCCCAACTCGCGGCGCTCTGCGTATTGCGCACCATCGGCGCCGAGCCGGTCAAACTGTTCGCGGCCTTGTTCGTCATCACGTTCATGAATTCGGGTGCAATCGCGATCACGGTGGGGCCGCTCACCAGCGCCGCGGTTCCAGCCCGCCTCGCCGCATCGGCCACAGGCCTCGTGGTGGGCGTCGGTGAAATCGTAGGCGGCGCGCTCGCGCCCGCTGCCGCGGGCGCGCTGGCTCACGTCATGGGCATCGCCGTGATTCCGGTCATCGCGCTCGTCGCCACCGCCGCGGGCGCCGCCATCGTGGCGTTCGGCGTGCGCGAGCCCGGCCCGTCCGCGCGCATCGAGGAGCATCCGGTCAACACACTGCCCTGAAGCAGCGGCGGCGGCGAGACACCGCCGCAACGCCCTTCACGACCTTCCATTGGAGACACGAAGTGACATCCATATCGCAGCACCCTGACGACGGCTCGTCGGAAAACCTCGCCGACGTGGCGATCGTCGGCTACGGCCCGGTCGGCCAGGCGCTGGCCTTGAAGCTCGCGCAGAGCGGGCACCGCGTCGTCGTGATCGAACGCTGGCCACAGCTGTACGGCCTGCCGCGCGCGGTTGGACTCGATCACGAGGCGATGCGCATCCTGCAGTCGCTCGGCATCATCGACGAGTTCGAAGCCCACACGTGCCTGAGCCACGTCTACGAATGGCGCAACGGCAACGGCGAAGTGCTGGTCGCCTTTCCCGGCCTCGACGAAACGGCGGAGTCCGGCTGGCCGAGGCAATTCGGGTTCAGCCAGCCCGCGCTCGAACGTCTGCTCGACGAGCGCATCAGCCGCGCGTACGCAGATCGCGTCACGGTGCATCGCAACCTCACCGTGGTGGGCGCCACCGAGCATCCCGACAAGATCGTGCTCGAAACCCGGCCTACCGGAGAGGGCGAGGGCGAGCTCCGCTCTTTCTCCGCGCGCTACGTGGTGGGATGCGATGGCGCCGGCAGCTTTGTGCGGAGCGCAATGCGCGCCTCGCTGGTGGATCTGGGCTTCGTCGCGGACTGGCTCGTGGTGGACGTGCAGCCACGCGACCCTTCGCAGTGGAGCGCGGACGTCATTCAGGTGTGCGACCCGCAAGGCCCGACGACGATGGTGCCCGGCGGCCCCGGCCGCCGCCGCTTCGAATTCATGATGCTCGAGGGCGAACACAAGGACGAGCAGAACAACCCGCAGGCCGCCTGGGCCCGGCTGGAACGGTGGGGCTGGACGCCAGCCAACGCGATCCTGGAACGCCACGCGGTCTACACGTTCCGCGCAGCCGTGGCCAACCAGTGGCGGCGCGAGCGGCTGATGATCGCCGGCGACGCTGCCCACCTCACGCCGCCCTTCGCCGCGCAGGGACTCTGCGCCGGCCTGCGCGACGTGATTGCGCTCGCCTGGCGGCTCGATGCCGTATTGCGCGGCGAAGCAGAAGAGACGCTGCTCGACAGCTACGGGCTGGAACGACAGGCACACGCCACCGCGCTCATCGAGTTCGCCGTGATGCTTGGCAAGATCATCTGCGTGCTGGACCCGGCGAAGGCGGAAGAGCGCGACCGGCAACTGCGCAACGACGCCGAACGCGGCGAACAGAAGTGGCCCACGCCGCGCCTCGGCCGCTCGCCGCTCGTGCGCGAAGACGACGCGGGAGCCGGATGGCTCGGCGTGCAAGGGCGTGTACAGCTTGGCGAACGGACGGGCCGGCTCGACGACCTGATCGGTTCGGGCTTCGTGCTGATCGGGCACGGACAAGATCCGTCGGACACGCTCACCGCCGAGCAGCGTCAGTTTCTTGCCCGCATCCGCGCGACGACCATCGGCATCGGCGGACCGTGCGCGGCGCGAGACGTCGACGGAACTTACGCACGCTGGTTCGAGCAACTGGGCGCCCCTGCAGTGCTTGTGAGACCGGACTTCTATGTATTCGGCAGCGGCGACGCGCCAGCGCTCGTCAGCGACCTCATGGCCACCTGGAAGCGCGACGTGTCGGCATTCACCGTGGAGGCCGCGTGAAGCCGATGGCGGCCCCCCCGCATGCCGTGCTCGAACTGTCCGGCGAGCGTGCCCGGCGGCTGGCTGCCGGCGACCTTGCCGGCCTCGCCGACCTGTTGGACGACGAACTGATCTATGTGCACTCGACGGGTCTGGTACAGGGCAAAACCGAGCTGATCGGCTTCTTCACACAGACGCTGCACGTGCTCGACATCGACACCCGTATCGTGTGCTTCGCGCAATGCAGTGACATGCTATGCGTCGGCCTGTTCCAGCGCATGCACGCGCAGTTGCAAATGGAGCCGCCGCGCGAGCTAAGCACCTGCAGCTACGTGAGTGAAACGTGGTGCCGGTGCGGCGACGACTGGCGTCTGCGGCACTTTCAGTCCACGGCGGTCAGCAAGGAAGTCGCGCAGCTTTGATTCGACGGAAGGCCTGCACGTTCGCTGCGGAGCCGCGCCTTTTGCGTGCGAGGCGTGCTGGCCACCGGCTCCCTGACCTCGCCACGGCCCGCAAGGCCGACGCCTTGCGCACCGGCGCTTCTGCACGCACCGGCGCGGCGATCCTTTGGAGAGGTATCCCAGGTATCGTTGGGGGTATTTCAACAGGCAGCAATGACGGGCCGGTTACGAGCGAATCCACGCGCGGCCCCAGGAATTGAGCGTCCGTTCGCACTGAGGCCACACGCCGGGTTCCGCATCAGCCTCCACCTGCAGAAGCTCGGCTGAGAACTCGAGACAGTTGCCGTCGGGATCGTTGACCATGAAGAACAGGTTGTTGCCCGGGCCATGCCGGCCAGGCCCAAAGAAAATCGGGACCTCTGCCGCTGCGAAGCGGTCGCCCCAGTCACGGATGTCATTCCAGTCGTTCGTCTCGTAGCAATGGTGATCCCATTCGTTCCTGCTGCCACGGAAAAACGCGAGCGTGTGGTGCTCGTCATCCGAGCGCAGGAAGACGACCGTCACGTTGCCTTCGGCATCGACCACTTCATCGGAAATCGTAAAGCCGATCTTGTCGACGAAGAAACGCGTCACACGCTCGAGCTCAGTAGTCTGGAAGACGGTGTGCTGGAGACGTGCGGGCCCGCCCTGCCCTTCGGTGCGAGCCCCCACGCCGAACACAAAGCGCCGGCCTTGTGGATCGCTGAAGACGATTGCGCCGCCTGAGAACAACGGGTCGTCGATCGGCTCGAACGCCACGGCGCTCGCAGTCAAACGTTCTGCCAGTCGACCGAGCGCCGGCGCGTCGGAAACGGAATACGCATAGTAAGGCGCGTTATTGCCTCGTTGCGGACTGACGATGATCGCGCGCGACGGGCCGGTCATCACCACATCGTCCGACTTGGCACATGGAACGGCCGTCAGGTCCAGCATCCGTTCGTAGAATTTCACCAGCTTGTCGGGATGCGCGCTGACGATGCGCAGATGATGCAGACATGCGGGCGTAGCTTGCTGAAGACTGTTCATACCGATTACTCCGGATTAGGCTTGTGCCATGGAAGCCGTGGGCGCATTTTCGACGCGGCGTGTCCGTGATCCAGACGCGCGAACGGCCATCCCCGGCGTTGCTGCATATTGATCGGTGGACGCGATTGCCGTCTCCGTGTCAGGCATGTGGGGCAACGCAGCGTGACGCACCGGCCGTCCACGTCTGCGCCCGGCCATTCACCTCGCAGATCCGCGCATGGGACGCGATCAACGACCTTCGACGCTGCGATATTCACGACGACGGCCGAGCCCGCGCCAGAACCCTTTCACGCTCGGCGGCGGATTTCCTCACCGCCATCGCACCGAACCGGAAAGCGCCTATGCGGGGCAAGGCTCTGGCCGTCTCCCAGCCGAACCAGGGCGCCGTGGCTGACGACATGCGACGCCCTGCAACACGGCGGCGACGGGTTCGGACGACCGGCCCTTCGGAAGGAGCCGATAGTTTCGGCGCTCGGTGGAGCGTCTCCTTCCCGTTTTATTTTCAATGACGTCCGGTCAGGGGCGTTCGTCGGCAATCGTGTTGCGCAACGCACCGATCTTCGAGATTTCAACTTCGACGATGTCGCCAGGCTTCATCCACAGCGGCGGCTCGCGGAACGCGCCGACACCGCCCGTCGTTCCCGTGATGATTACGTCGCCGGGCCGGAGCACCGTGAACGTGCTGCAATATTCAATCAAGGTCGGGATATCAAAGATCAGATCGTTCAGCGGCGCCTGCTGGACGACTTCGCCATTCAGACGCGTCACGAGCGAGAGCTGGGACGGATCGCCGACTTCATCGGCCGTGACGAGCCAGGGCCCGAAACTTCCCGTCGACGGGAAATTCTTGCCGGGTGTGAACTGGATCGTATGGCGCTGCCAATCGCGCACGCTGCCGTCGTTGTAGCAGGAATAGCCCGCGACGTAGTCGAACGCGCTGGCGGCTTTCACGTGGCGCGCCGTGCGTCCGATCACGACGGCCAATTCGCCTTCGAAGTCCAGCTTGTGCGAAGCCAGCGGACGGACGATGGGTGCATCGTGAGCCGTCTGCGAATCTGCAAAGCGTGTGAAGAACATAGGCTTCGTTGGAATGTCGCGGCCCGTTTCCTTCACGTGTGTCATGTAGTTGATGCCCACGCAAAGAATTTTGTCGGGGTCGGGCACGACGGGAAGCAGTTCGACCTCGCTCCACGGAAAGATAACCTGCGTCTCACGCACAACCGCTTCGATCGCACTCAGGCTGTTGCGCGCGAGGGCTTCTTTCAGCGTCGATCCGACATCCGAAGCGAACGGCGCAAGGTCGATGACTCCCCCATCGAGCGCGACGCCAAATGAAATCCTGTCTGCGTGACGGATGCTCACGAGTTTCATCTCAATCTCCTGTCAAACTCGGGAAGGCCGTGAGCACAAGACGACAGCCATTCGAAAATAAGCGACGGGCATGTCGCGTGCGGCGCGCGGCACGTTGACCAAGCTCTGCCACGGATCCACTCCGCTGCATCACACACATTGCCGAAACTTTTCGAGTTCCAGCCGACCAGCGCGCTTATGCTCAGTCTGGCATTCAATTTATGTCGCCAACAAGAAGGCGGGCGGGAATACGGCTTCCGGTTCCAATCAAGGCATGATCGGACGATTCAGGCACCCTAACAACCATCCATATTCCGTATTTTTGCTGGATCGTATTTGCTTCAAACCACAGCATCGGCCCTCAGATGCCTGTCGGCTCAAGGGACACCGCGTGCAGCAACGTGCCGCAATAAAAGATAAGCGGCTCGCCTTCGTTGTGGGATAGCCGAAGCACTCGACCCACGATAATGGTGTGGTCGCCTGCCTCGTGGCGTGCATACACTTCGCATTCGAAGCGCGCATGGTAATCCCGCAACAGCGGAAGACCATGCAGGCCCGTTTCGAGCGGGACATTCGCAAATCGATCGATGTCCCTAGCAGAAAACTGATGACACAGTTCGCCCTGGCCAGCTTCGAGCACATGAACCGCGAAATGAGTCACGACGCACATTGCCGGATAGTTGCGGGAATTGTTCGCGATCGACCACTGGACCAGCGGTGGATCCAAGGACAAGGAAGTGAAGCTGTTACATGTAATGCCGATCGGCGCCGACCCGTCGCCGCCAGCAGTCACAACAGTTACACCGGTCGTGAAGCGGCCGAGGGCACGGCGAAAATCCCGGGAATCAAAAGGAGCTTGGGTCATGATAATCGCATTAGGTCCATCCAGGCCATCCGCTTCAATCTGGATGACTGGGCGTGAAGAAAGAAGGCCGACATATGATTTCCTGCCAGACGAATTACCTCATTTCCTGTTTGCAACATGGAATACGCCGTAGACACAGGCATTCACGTGCCTCAACGCAGAATTGCGGCAGGCGATAGCGCCCCTCTTTCGAATAAGCCACGCAAGGCAGGCCAAGCAAGCCGCTTTATCGCTATTTATAGAGCACATAATCCATCTAAACCAGACGTCAGAAATGGAAACCGAATGCCTGACCGGTCCACAAACCCTACCTCGATGATCTATTGCGGATAGATTTCCCGGGGAAGGAGTCTATTCGTATTTCTCGAAAAACCGCTTATCCACCGCGCACGCATGCGAGGAAGCGATCATTTTCAGTCGACCTGCACAGGCGCAACATCGTGCTCCGCGCTCAGTCAGAACACAAACTGCTCCGAAGCGCGCGCTCACGTTCGATGACATACATTTGGGGACGCAGGATCTCCCGTTCATCGTCGAGCCTCGACTGCGGCACGGCTCGCCCCCCGTTGGGGAACGACGCGAGCAACGCCTCCGCACGATCTCGAACAGCCGGCTCGAATTCGGGGTGCGACAGGATATACATGACGTTATTGCGTATCCCGTGAAGCACCCATTCGCCAGCCTCCAGGGAATCCATGCACGGACCGTCGCTTGCGGGGTCAGGGCATCGCTCGCTCAGGCCGTCCGGAAATGCGCGCTCCTCCGACCCGGGCGCGACGCCACTCGCCGACAGGTGTTCAGGGCGGTTGCGCTCGGAGTGGCGGATATTGCTGTTCACGCCGCCCGGGCAATAAACCGACGCGCCGACGTTGGTGTCGTAGAGTTCGGCTCGCAGGCCTTCCATCATCCCGACCACGGCAAATTTCGTTGCTGAATAAACGCTCCCTTTTGCAACAACGAGCCCGCCCATGGATGACGTGCTAACGACGTGGCCGCCTTCGCCATGGGCAAGGATCAAAGGAAGAAAAGCCCGAATCCCGTTGAAAACGCCGTCGATATTCACGCTCGTCACCCAGTCCCAGTCATCGAATGTGGCATCCACCAAACCGGTGATCATTCCCACGGCAGCATTGTTGACCAGGACGTGAACCTTGCCGAACCGGCGAACAGTCTCCTCGGCGGCCCGTGCCATGCCGGGTCGATCGGTCACGTCGACATTGATGGCATGCACGTTGTCTTCCTTACCGCGGAAAAAGCCCATTGCCCGGTCCAGGTGTGGCTGCGTCCGGTAGGAAAATGCGACTTTCATACCCGCGTTGACGAACGCCCGCACAATGCCCAGACCTATGCCACTGCTGCCGCCGGTGATAAACGCGACCTTGCCATCGACTTCCCGCATCGAAGTCAGCACTTGAACCATCCTCACTCTCCCCGTGTCCTGTGCCCCACCTTCCCGACATGGCGCCAAGCCCGGCGGCTAGATCCCGCCATCGACAACCATGTTGATTCCCGTGATGAAATCCGCGCGTGCACTAGCAAGGAAGCAAACCGCTGCAGCGATGTCCTCGGGGCGGCCCACACGGCCCGTACTCTGGCGAAAAACGCCAAGGGCGAGCTCGCGCTCGTGCGCGGACCACGCTTCGCCAAAACCTGCGCTGCGGGCGATATTGACAAGTTCCGCGTCAGAACCGGGCGTGTGGATGATACCGGCGCTGATCGCATTCGACGTCACGCCGGTGCCGGCCATGCCGCGCGAAAGAGAACGGGAAAGGTTGATTTCCGCCGCCTTGGCCGCCTGATAATCCGGGAAGTTGGGCGGTTGGTGCAGCGCGATGGCGCTGGCGATCTGGATGATGCGCCCCCAACCACGTTCGACCATGACCGGCGCCAACGCGTTGATCAGCGTGACGGTCGAGACGACGTTTTGCTTGTAGGTTTCGATCCAGTTTGAACCCTTGTTGCCGAGCCAACCTAGCTGGGCCCATCCCTCATGCCGTCCCCCGGCATTATTCACGAGGATGTCCACACCACCGAGGGCACGAACATCGTCCGCGACGCACTGAGCCTGCGCCTCGTTCATCAGATCGCCGAGTACTTCGAAGGCGGTGCCGCCCGCAGACCGAATCTCCATCGCGGTCTGACGCGTGCGTGCCGCATCCCGGCCATGAACGATGATTTCCGCACCTTCCTTTGCCAGCTCGAGTGCTACGCTTCTCCCGATGCCCGAACTGCTTCCAGTGACAAGGCAGCGCTTGCCTTGAAGGTCGAGTTGCATAAAAATCCTCTTGGCCTTGTAAGGCCTTTGTTGTCTAAAAATTAAAAATTGTCCGGTTCTTTTCAGGCAGCACGCGATGTCCGCTTGGCCTTGTCAACGCCAGGGACAGCCGCGGCGAACGCGGCCAACGGGGGAAGGCCCATGAGCTGGCGTCCACTGATTTCCGATGCGGGATCCAGTCGCGTAGAACCGTGAGTCAAAGCGACGCGTATGTCGCGTACATAGCGTTGAATCGGATTTTTCAAGCTCACCGTGAATGAACCAAGGGCAATCTGGATCATGTCGACCGCCGCTCCACACACATTCCCTGCGTGCACCAAATCCATCATGATCTCGGCTTCTTCGGCCGGCATGAAGGCGGAGGAAGCCATCGCCTTGCGGTCAATATAATCAGCGCGGGAGAAGATCAGCGCCTCGGCAGCATTGATCATCGCTTTTGTCTTGCCGGCGACAACCTGGATGGAGGGCGTCGCGGCCAATGTGTCATAGGGCAGATTGAACGGCTTTTTGGAAGCACACTGCTCTACAAAACACTCGTAAGCACCACGTGCCATCCCGAGCGTGATCGACATCGTCTCCATCGCGACAATCAGCATGAGGCCGAGTCCATCGAGCTGATAACCCAGCCCCGTGAAACGGTTGCGTAGATTGTCCAGATTGGTCGGCAAATTCGCGAGGTCAGCGAAACGATGTTCCGGTACGAACACATCTTCTTTCACTACGATACTATTGCTGGACGAGCCGCAAAGGCCCATCACCTGCCAATCGTCCACGATCTCATACTGGCCGCGCTCCAGAATGATCATGCCTCGAAGGTCGCCGACCTGAGCTCCCACGACCACGAACGCAACATGCTTGCAGCCACTTGCAAACCCCCATTTCCCGCCGCCCTCGACGACATAGCCGCCCTCGACACGGCGAGCGCGCTGAATCCGATCCGAGAAAAGAGAAGCACTGGCGACCACCGGGCCTTGCCAGTCGCGCGCGTGCCGATAGACCTCCTCGACGGTACGGTCCGGGAAAGTCAGCATGACGCGCGCGAAACCGGACGCAATCATGGAAATCCAGCCCGCAGAGCCATCACCTCGTGCAATCTCCGAAATGATTTCCGCAAGATCGCGCGCGCCCAGTGCATAGCCGCCAAACTTTTCCGGCAAGGACACCTTAAATGCGCCAGTTTTATCCAACGCTTCGAGCGTAGACGGCGGCAGACACCCCAATTTCTCGCCTTCAGGTGCGTTTTCGCGAATGAACGGCACCAGGCCACGGATAGCATCTCGAATCTTCCGTCCCTGCGGCGAAGAAAATGCTGACTCATGTATGGATGTATTATCGACTTTCTGCATCACAGCCTCACCTGAATAATTTGACTGTCACTCGACAGTTAATCTCATTTCGCCTTACAGGGAATCGAGAAACAAGACGGCTTAATCTCTTTCACCATATTTCCGCCGCACCCAGCGGAAGTATTTCCCGTATTTCGTCGAGACTACGGATCTCGCCGTCTGTTACCTTGAAAACTCCGGCCATATAGAACGTCCCGCAATCAGGTCGATCCAGATGCGGCGCAGGATGAAAGTCGACAAGAACGAAGCTGACGACAATGCCCAACCGACGATCCACGACGGGGAAGCGCCGGTTCCGTGCGATTGGCCGCGCCGGCCGTGTCGCGTAGACGCAGCTTGCAGGCGTATGCACCGCAGCATCGGCGGACAACAGAATCGAAAGGTTGTTGGTGATCTTCTTGCCGTTGTCGTATCGATCGCAACGATAGGCGAACCGTGCCAGGCTCCCGTCACTTTCCTGCAACGCCGACCAGTAGCTGTCCGCCACCGACTCCAACTGATCGCGCTCAGCGGCGCGGTGTGGAGGAACGGGCGCCTCGTACAGCACGTCGGGCTTGAGCAGTTGCACGGCGTCCGCGAAATGCCCCGCGCAAGCGGTGCTGATGATCTCCTCGACCTCGGAGATGCGACCGGCACTGACCTTCAGACGAAGCGCGTACGGCCTTATCTGCCCCCCCGCCTCCGCCACGCCGAACGCGACCACCTGCGACTGCAATGGATCGTCAAACAGCTGCAGTGACGGAAAGTCGTCAATCAGCGTGATGGGGCCAGAATCCGCTATCCGGTTATTTTCTGAGTAGCGGGCCAACCGGCATGCTTCGTCGCCCCGCGGCCCCAGGCGGTCGTGCAGATATTGAAGCGCCGCCGCCCTGAGCGGTCGCGAACTTCCGCTTGCCAAATCGATCGAGTGCAAGATCCTCCCCCCTTTGACTGCTTCTCGTTGCCGGCAGAATGGGGGAGTCGGGTAGCGAAAACCAGACGACGGATAGCCCTCCCTGGTTCGACGTTCGTTGATTCGCCGTCTAGTTTAAAGATACTGCGGGGATATCTTTATGCCAGACGTGCATTTCCGAGCTTCACTAAATGGAGGAGCGTTAGCATGACAAAAGCCTTTCCCCCGGTCATGACCGAAGGGATGGATGAGCCTTGTCGCTTTGAGGGCGAAGTTTACGACCTTGAAATCGTGGAGGGCGCCATCCCGCCCGACCTCGACGGTCTCATGGTGCAGGCCGTGCCAGATCAGGTCTTCCCGCCGGAAGTCGAGAACCTACATCCGATGACGGCCGCCGCGGGCGGCGACGGTACCGTCCGCGCGTTCCGATTCAAGGACGGACACGTCGACTATCGCACCCGCTTTGTTCGTACCGAGCGCTTCTTGCTGGAACGCAAGGCGAGGCGGTCGTTGTTCGGCAACTATCGCGACCCGTTTTCGGACGATCCTTCGGTGGAAGGCAAAAGCCGGACCACAGCCAACACCGCCTTGTTCTTCCACGCCGGCAAGCTTTTTGCCGCGAAGGAGGACGGCTTGCCACACGAAATCGATCCCGTCACCCTCGACACGCGAGGCGTGTGCACAGCGGGCGGCTCCATTACCAGCCGGACGTTCACCGCCCATCCCAAGATCGATCCGCAAACCGGCGAACTGATTGGATACGGGTATGCCGCAAGAGGCGAAACTACCCGCGACATCGCATATTACGTTCTCCGCAAGGATGGCAGCGTCGAACACGAAGCATGGTTCGAAGCCCCCGTCGCAGCGATGATTCACGATTGTGCCATTACGCCAAATTACACGGTCCTGCCCATCATGCCCGTGACGAGCGACCTTGGGCGTTTGAAGGAAGGGGGGCCTCATTTTGTCTACGAGCCCGATATGCCCCAGATCTTTGGCGTTCTTCCGAGACGCGGCTCCGCAAGCGATGTGCGCTGGTTTCGCGCTCCGCCGGGTTTCACCGGCCATACCGTCAACGCCTTCGAGGAAGATGGACGGATCATTTTCGACGTGCTCGAGGCGGACGGCAATGGCTTCGCGCCGGTGATTTCGGACCGGCAAGGCAATACCGCCCCCCCTGGAAGTGCCGGCACCTCGATCGTGCGGTGGGAGATTGACTATCACGCTTCGACCGAAGAACTGGGACACGGGACCGTGCTCGCGAGCGTCAATGGGGAAGGCCCGCACATTGACCCCCGATGGGAAATGAAGCGACAGCGCCACGTCTTCGTGCCAACGCTGGATCGCAGCAAGCTCACGACTGACAAAAACGGTCGACCGATGCCCGTGATGTTCAATCAGTTGAGCCGTTTCGACCTCGAAACCGGGACACGCGAATCCTATTATCCGGGCCCCGCAGCCACGTTCCAGGATCCAGTCTTCGTGCCTCGGTCTGCCGACGCCGCCGAAGGGGATGGATTCCTGATCGCCATCTTGAATTACCCCCTCGAGCGGCGAAGTGAACTGGTGGTGCTGAACAGCCTGTCACTCGAGGCAGGCCCCATAGCCCGGATCAAACTACCGCTTCGCATGCGACTTGGTATCCACTCGGCGTGGATCGATGGTGCGTCTGTACCTGCCTGGTCCTGAGAAAACATTTAAACCCTCATGAAAGGAATCGAAACTGTGCAAACCACCACAACGCTTGATCACGACGCGGCCTGTCAGCTGGTGCTGAAAGTCATGGAGCTGCTGCTCGACCCCGACATGTCGGAGCAGGCGCGCCGCTATCTGACGGAAAGCTACATCCAGCACAACCCCAACATCCCGTCCGGCGCGGACGCGATCATCGAATTTACCCGCTCGGAAGAAGCGGAACGTGCTCGCAAGTCCATGCGGCCCGCTACCGAGCCCCCGATGTTCGTCGTCGAAGGCGATCGCATCGTGATGGTGCTGCCTCGCGACCTTCCCGATCCGTCGAACCCGTCCCAAACCTACCGCACCTATTGGTTCGATATGTGGCGCATTGAAGATGGGAAACTGGCCGAGCATTGGGACGGCGCGCTGAAGGAATAGCGCCCCGCCGAGCAGTAGCTTCGCATCACTTTCAAAGAATGGCCTTGAGGCCCGAAGGAGGAGACAAATGACCGGTCCTAATCGGTTGCAAGTTACGGTCGCTGCTGTGCTATGTATGGCACTGGACATGTCAGCAATCTTCATGGGCTCGTTTCCCGTGTTCTTGGGGCCGGTTTCTCGAGAGATGGGCTGGGGGCACGCTGTTTTTTCGCAGGTGATCACGATCTCCTCCGTTTGCGCGGCGCTTCTGATGCCGTTTGCCGGCCGTCTCATCGATCGGATTGGCGTCCGCTGGCCTGTGGCAATCGGCTTGACGTTGATCGGACTCAGCATGGTGCTGCTGTCGTTCATGCGGGGAACCGATACTTTCTTCTGGACTGCCGCGCTCAGCCTGGGGATGGGTGCTTCGTTGGCCGGCCCCCCTTCTTTCGTGGCCTTGGTGTCGTCCTGGTACGATCACCATCGCGCACTCGCCTTGAGCGTCGTTCTTTCTGTGACCCCGATGTGCGCCCAGGCAATCGTTGCCCCTGTCGTGCAGAAGTTGATCGTGGGCTTCGGTTGGCGCGAGACATATCAGCTCTTGGCCGGGACCGTTCTCGTCGTCGGGCTTGCCGCCAGTCTGACTTCGCTGCGCCCGAATCCGTCAGGCATTGCCATGAGGCCGCTTCCAGCCGTCACGAAGCGATCCTCCGCCCATGCCGCCACGACCAGCACCTTCTGGTTACTTGTCACCGCCAATTGCCTCTTGTCGGCTTCCCTGATCGGGTTCAGCGTGCACGTCGTCGGTTGGCTGACGAGCCGCTCGATTTCACCCGAAAGCGCGTCGGCCGTCATGTCAGTGTTGTTTCTATCCGGTGTGGCCGGCGCCCTGCTCTCCGCTTCATTCGTCGACAAAACCAGTAGCCTGCGTATTGTCCAACTGTTTTTCGCGATCCCCCTTGTAGGCCTCGCCATCATGGCGGCCACGACCTCGCTGCCCGTGATCCTGCTGGGTGCGAGTCTCCTCGGTGCAGGAATGAGCGCGACGTCGGCACTCACGCCTTTTCTTCTCACGAGATATTTCGGCTTGAAGGGTTCCGCAGAAATTTTCGGCATTCTCCTCGGGCTGACCATGATAGCCATCGGCCTTGCGCCGGTTTTGATTGGACTCGGCATCGACCGGACTGGCGGATACACGATTCCGTTGTTCTTCGTCGCTGGAGCAGTCGTCGTCGCCACCTTTTGCATCGGTCTGCTTGATCGATTGCGCGTTGCGACGGCAAAGCAGGACGATCAAGCGCCGGCACGGACCCTGCCGTCAGGGAGCCATCAATGAAACCCGACCTGCTTGAGACAAGACAGGATGAGCAAGCGCCTTCCGTCGGTTATGAGGCACAACTCGCAAAATTGGTGAGGAGCGTGACCGGAAGCGAGCCGCTCAATAAACGCCCGCTGCTCATTGCCAACGATCTGGAGGAAGAGTTTCTGCGTGAGGGCTGGCCGACTGGCCGAAATTTCGGCGGAGAGGCCGCACTGGCGGAACGTTACGGTGTTGGTCGTGACGTCCTTCGCGAGGTCGTGCGACTGCTCGAAGGGCGCGATCACGCCAAGATGCGCCGCGGTCCTCATGGCGGCCTCGAGGTTGTGCGCCCCCGCCTCGAAGACCTCCTCGGTCGCCTGGCCGGTTATGCCTACGTGACGAGTCTCCAGCGCGTCCGTGTGCTGGAGATGTGGACCATCCTGGGCTCTGTTGCAATACAGCTGATGCTCGGAGCCAACGCGCGGACCAGCACGGATCTAGGGGCCCGGCTTGCGCAATGGTGCGACCAGCCCAACCTCAGCATGCGTGACCTTGGGAGAGCCCTGATAGCGGCCACGCAGAGCACCGTCCTGACGCTTCTCGGGACATGTGTAGAGTCTCTTCTTCCGCAGCATGCGGCTGATCTTCTCGACAAGCCGGCCATGCAGCGACTCCGAGAAATCGCGGCGTCACATGACGCGGAAGCGCTTCTCGTGGATTGGTTGAGAAACGATCTCCTTCCATCAGCCATCGCGCGTCTTGAGGTACGTCCAGGCGAACATGAGTTCTCGCCGCCCCAATTGCCCCAAGGAGATTACTTCAAGAACCAAGCAATGCAGGTCGTGCATGAATTGATGTCGGCAACCGAGCCAAGCAGATGGTCGCGCGGTCATCTGATCGGCAACGAATTCGATCTGACCGGCGAGTATCGGGTCGATAAAAGCATCATTCGTCAGGCAATCCGCCTGATGGAGGACGCGGAAACGGCAACCGCATTGCCCGGCCGAGGACGCGGGCTCGTGACGCGACTGCCGAGCACTGCGCCGTTAAGCAGGCTTATTTCCGCGTTCTTCCTTGCCCATGCAGTCGACGAATTGGATGGCGAGCGTGTCTTTCGCGCCCTGAGCATCGAGTGTGCAGGGTGGGCTGCGGAGCACGCCAGCGCGGAAGACCGCATGGCGCTTCTTGGACTTTGTACCGATTTGAGGCAGCTATCGGCCCCCGTTCCTATCGCCGCCCTGCAGAGCTTCGAGCGATTTCAGCAGCACGCTGCACACAATCCACTGCTGAATGTCTGCATCGACGCAATAAAGGCCTTCCTCTCATGGCGCATCGGTAGTTGTCTCATTGCGTCCCCTTCGATCGTTAAAGAATACAAAGTCCATACCGAACGCGTCATTACGGCCATATGCGCGCATGACCGCCGTACTGCAATGTTCGCGGAGCAGGTGAAACTGGAAGCGCTTTACTTACACCGAAGGCAAAACGACCCTGTCCATCTCGACGAAAAGGCGAAATAGAATGAATGACATCCCGACCATCGACCACCGATTGCACACCGACGGTATCCTCTCCCCATCCATCTGGGATGGGCGCGTCTTTCAAGGCCGATGGACTTCGTCGGAAGGCGAGGTCATCGAAGTCCGTGAACCTGCCACGGGACACACGCTGGCTACAGTGGGAGGCAGCACGCCGAAGACCGTTCTCGAGGCAGTCGAGCGCGCGGCGCGGGCGCAAGCACAGTGGCAAGCCACCGCACCGGAAGCCAGAGCCCGCGTGATGCAACTCGCGGCAACCGCTCTGGAGAACAACCGCGCCACGGTTCTTGACTGGATCGTCCGCGAAACCGGCGGCGTGCGCGGAAAAGCAGAAACGGAGCTGAACGGCACGATCGGCGAGTTGTTGCACTCGGCGGCACTTTTCGTTGAACCGGAAGGACACGTGCTGCATTCGGCCGATCCCGGCCGCTTGAGCATCGCTCGTCGCGTACCGCTTGGTGTGGTGGGTGTGATCTCACCGTGGAACTTCCCTCTTCTGCTGGCAATGCGCTCAGTGGCCCCAGCGTTGGCGCTGGGGAATGCGGTTGTCCTGAAGCCTGATCCGCAAACGCCGATAACCGGCGGCGTCGTCCTGGCGCAGATTTTCGCCGAGGCTGGGCTGCCAGAGGGGGTATTGCAGATCGTCAATGGTGGAGCAGACGTCGGTGAGGCGCTGGTCTGCGCGCCGGCAGTCCGACTCGTCACGTTCACAGGTTCCACCCGGGTAGGACGGCGTGTCGGTCAGCTGGCGGGCGAGCACGTAAAGAAAGTCTCGCTGGAACTGGGCGGAAAAAGTCCATTCATCGTTCTTGACGACGCAGACATTGAAGCCGCGGCCTCAGCCGGTGCCTGGGGCTCTTTTCTGCATCAAGGTCAGATCTGTATGGCTGCGGGCCGGCATATCGTTCTGCGCAGCGTGGCAGACGCCTATCTCGACGCGCTTCGACAGCGCGCGCAGAGGCTAACGGTAGGCGACCCGTTCCGCGAAGACGTCGCAATCGGCCCGATTATCAACCAACGGCAGATCGGACGTATTCATGAACTCGTCACGTCAAGCGTCGCGGAAGGCGCCGAGTTGCTCACAGGCGGAACGTACGAGACGCCCTACTACCAGCCAACTGTTCTTGCAGGCGTGCGGCCGGGAATGAGGGCTTATATTCATGAAATCTTCGGGCCTGTTGCGCCCGTCAGCATCGCTGAAGACGAAGAGCATGCGATTCAATTGGCCAACGATACCGAGTACGGGCTTTCAGCCGCAATACAAACGGCATCGCTCGAGCGGGGTCTGCGTCTAGCGCGACGCATCCGGGCGGGAATGGTGCACATCAACGACCAGACCATTTCCGATCTGCCCGGCATCCCCATGGGCGGTATGGGGCAGTCAGGTAACGGCTCCCGCTTCGGTAGCACCACCAACGTTGACGAATTTACCGAATGGCAGTGGATGACCTTGGGCGGTGCGCCAGCTCGTTATCCCTTCTGATCGCAAACGGCGTTGTGTTCCTCTCATTGCAACGTATCAACTTGCAATGAGAGGAGGTCCGAGCACGATCAAGGTGACGACATCCAGGCACTTAAAGGTCCAGCAGCGGTTCACGCGCCGCCACCGATTTTCCGGAGGAATCGATACACCAGACTGACCCTTCGGCAATGGTGTGTCGGGCAGGAAGTCAAGACCGCCAGTCCCTCTCAACCGGCCCGAAAAGCGGTTATGACCTGATCTTCTGAATCGAGTATCGATACGAGACTATTAGTCTATTTAATTAGCTTTACTAAAAAAATATTCCAACGAAAACATCCAAATTTCTGAACCGACATTCTTCGTGAGGTACACGAGGGATGTCTCAACCATGGCGAAAAACGGCTAAAGAGCCACCTCGCTCAAAATCACTATAGCGGAGGAGACATGCAAAAATTCACCAGCTTCGTACACGCTGGTATGGCGCTGACCATCGCACTTGCGCTCTCGCCGATTGCCGCGACGGCCGCAAGTACGGAGCTGGAACCTGGTACCTTACTGGCTGGCACTGGAAAGAGCCGAGAGGATGGAGGTACCGCCGCAAGCGTTGCCAGCCCGGCCGCTATCGCCATAGGGGCGAGCGTCACTAATCCAACTCTCCACGCGAGCACGGAAACCGGCCAGAATCCACCAGGAATCCTGAGCGTCAGCGTACAGCCTCAGACCAGCGAACCGCCGGGTCAGAGAAAGGGCCCCATGAGCAAGATCGGGGATGCCCTGGAAGAGCGCGGGATCACCCTCGGCCTGATCTTGGCAAACTCGTATTTCACCAACCCGACAACAGGTATTTCGGCAGGCCATTCGGTAGACTATTTCGCACTCTTCATGTCCGCCGACGTAAACCTGAGCAAACTGATCGGGATTCCTAATACACATTTCCATATTACCGAAGCGTGGGAACCCCCTTCTCACAATACCCATTCTTACGCATTTCAGGCCGGCTCGGCCTTCACGCCCTTCCCTGTCCAGACCACTACCTCCGATCTCGTCAAATTTACACTTTCACATGACCTGTTCGAGAAGCGACTACATATCGAATACGGTCGAATGAACCTCGTCGACGACTTCATGGTTTCGACGATGTGTACTGGATGCCTCGCATCGACCCCGGCGATAACGCTAAACGTGCCGGGGTTCGCGAAATCGGTCTTGGGAGGGCGAATTGCGTACCAGCTGTCGCCCCATACCCGGCTGGGGCTCGGAGTAATCGAAGACGACCCTGCTCTTTTCACAAGCTCAGACGGATGGGATTGGCGTACGCGAACGAGGACGGGCCTCCTAGGTGTCGCAAACATGTTGTACACCACGGATTTTTCCGATGTGCCATATCCCCTCAACGCCGAAGCTGGTGTTTATCACAGCACGAGCCCATATACGGACGACCTCCATAACGTGGACGGATCGAGTCAGGCGCTCAATCCTCAGCGAACTGCGCTCACGCATCGGAACGGCACATGGGGCTTTTACGGACAGGCGAGACAAGTGGTCTGGACTGCAACGGGTTCGGAGGGCTCTGTGCGTCCTAACATCGCATTGTACGGAGGTGCCTTCATCACACCCGGTGCGGGTCAGTCATACCCCGTCGAGGCCTATGGTGGCGCCGAGTACGGCGGTTTTCTCAGGGACAACCCTGCGGCACTGATAGGCTCCACGGTACGCTATATCCGCTTGAGCAGAGGGCGTGCGCTTTACGAGCAGCAGCTCAGCACGATAAACGGGTGGGGCAGCAGCAGTGTCCACCAAAATACATTCGCTTTCGATGTTCACGCGCAGTACGGGCTTGCACCGGGCATGCTGATCAATGGTTTCGCTCAGTATTTTCTTCATCCCAACAGGACGCACACATTGGCCGCCAGCGGCCCTTCGCGCAGCGGTTTGTTGGTGGGCGTGAATGTAGTTATCGACATAGGTCGTCTCAGTGGTCTCACAAAACCTTGATCTTGTTACGTCAATAGATTCGTTCCATTACAGGCCTGTCTTCATCGATGCGGCCGGCCTCGCCGACCTGCCCGCCGAGGCGATGGATCCAGCGCGAGGACATCGCGCGGCTCGTCGCGAACACGATCGCGCTGCCGAACCAGGCCAGCATCGCCGAACGGCCGATCAACTGCCGGCACGAGGACCTGTTCTGACGGCCATCGTGGCCGGCTGTCCCTACCCTGTTTCGGACCAGCCGCCGCCGAGCGTCTTGTAGAGCGTGACGAGGTTCGACAGCTTCGCGAGCTGATCCGTGACCAGCTGCTGCTGCGCCGTGAACAGCGTGCGCTGCGCGGTCAGCAGCGTCAGGAAGCTGTCGCTGCCGGTGCGGTAGCGGGCCAGCGCGAGATCGTAGTAACTCTGCGCGGCGCTCACGTAGTCCCGATCGGCCGCCAGTAGCGCCACGTAGGTTTCGCGGCCGGCCAGCGCGTTCGCCACTTCCTTGAACGCGGTCTGGATCGCCTTTTCGTAGTCGGCCACGTCGATGTCCTTCTCGATCTTCGCGACGTCGAGCGACGCTCGGTTGCTGCTGTAATCGAAAATCGGCACGGAGATCGACGGCGCGAACGTCCACGCGCCGGTGCCGGCCTTGAATAGCGTCGAGAGGCCGCTGCTGGCGGTGCCGGCGTTGGCGGTCAGCTCGATCTTCGGGAAG
This sequence comes from Burkholderia sp. KCJ3K979, assembly GCF_016759955.1. Lineage (NCBI taxonomy): Bacteria > Pseudomonadati > Pseudomonadota > Betaproteobacteria > Burkholderiales > Burkholderiaceae > Burkholderia > Burkholderia sp. KCJ3K979. The sequence goes on along the minus strand of NZ_JACFYV010000003.1, from coordinate 32,752 downwards.
AACGCCGCCCGTGCCGCGCCGATGTTCGCATTGGCCGCCTTCAGCGTGTGCTCGGCCTGCACGATGTCCGGCCGGCGCTCGAGCAGATCCGACGGCAGGCCCGCGCCGACGTCGGCCAGCATCGCATCGCTGTCGAGCAGGCCGGGACCGCCGTCGAAGTCAGCCGGCAGCGGGCAGCCGATTTCGGCCGCGAGGTTGTTGCGATCCTGCGCCACGGCGCGCGTGTAAGACGCCGCGCTGGCGCGCGCGCTGGCCAGTGAAGTTTGCGCCTCGCGCACGTCCTGCAGCGACGCGCTGCCGATCTTCATCATGCTGACGGCCAGCTCGTAGGTCTGGCGGTCGGCCTCGGCCGTTTCCGTCGCGATCTTCAGCATCGCCTGATCGGACAGCAGTTGCAGGAAATCGGTGGCCACCGTCGCCACCAGCGAAAGCTGCGTGCTGGTGCGCGACGCGTCGGTCGCCAGGTAGGTTTCCAGCTCCTGTCGCTTGAGGCTGCCCAGGCGACCGAAAAAATCGATTTCCCACGAGGTGGTGCCCACCGACACGCTGCTCGAGCGACTGACCACGCCCGAGCTGCGTGCGCTCGTCAACGAGCCGCCGGCGTCGATCGTCGGCGCCAGCGCGGCGCGCGTGATCCGGTACTGTGCTTCGTATTGCGCCACCTGCAGGGCGGCCACGCGCAGGTCGCGGTTGTGGTCGAGCGCGAGGCCGATCAGCGTTTGCAGGCGCGCGTCGCGAAAGAACGTGCGCCAGCCGACGTCGGCGGCGAGCGGTGCGGAAGTCGTGGCGCTGACGGTGGCTGAGGCAGACGATGCCGTCGAGGCTGTGGAAGCCGCCGAGGCAGGCGACGTAGCCGAAGCCCCCGTCGAATAAGCGGCCCCCGTGGGCCAGGTACCGGCCATCGGCGCGGTCGGCCGCTGATAGGCCGGGTCAAGCGAACAGGCGCCGAGCGCCAGCGCGCACAGCAACGAGACGAGTTTCAGTTTCATACTTGATCCCTGGCCGAGCCGGCGGCGTCGCCTTCGCGGTCGCGGCGCGATGCGCCGAACAGCTTGCGCACCACGACGAAAAACACCGGCACGAAGAAAATGGCGAGCACGGTGGCCGCGATCATGCCGCCGGCCACGCCGGTGCTGATCACGAGCGGGAACACGCCGAACACGAACGCCAGCGAGGTCATCAGGATCGGCCGCAGCCGCAGATCCGCGGCTTCGAGCACCGCTTCCGCGACGCTCTTGCCCTGCACCTGCAGATTCTTCGCGAATTCGACGATTAGAACCGCATTCTTGGTCGATAGCCCGATGGTGGTCAGCAGGCCCACCTTGAAGTAGACGTCGTTCGACAGCCCGCGCAGATGCGCGCCCAGCAGCGCGCCGAGCACGCCGATCGGCACCATCAGGATCACGGCGAACGGCACCGTCCAGCTTTCGTACAGTCCGGCCAGGCACAGGAATACGACGATCAGCGAGATCGCGTACAGGTAGGTGGCCTGCGAGCCGGCCAGCACTTCCTGATACGACTGGCCTGTCCATTCGATGCCGAAGCCGCTTGGCAACTGCTGCGCGATCTTCTCGACCGCCTGCATCGCCTGGCCGGTACTGACGCCGGGCGCTGTCTGTGCGCTCATCTCCATCGCCAGCTCGCGGTTGTAGCGCTCGATCTGCGGTGGGCCGAAAGTCCAGCGCGTCCTGGAGAACACCGAGAACGGCACCATCCGCCCGTCGTAGGACGTCGACGTGCTCGACGACGAGCCGGAGGACGAAGAGGAGGATGAAGACGATGAATCCGCGCGCACATACCACTGCCCGATGTCCGACGGCATCATCCGGTAAGGCGCGTCGGCCTTCACGTAGACCTTCTGGATCCGGCCGGTATCGATGTAGTTGTTCACGTACGACGAGCCGAACGCGGTCGACAGCGTCGTGTCGATATCCGAGATCGACAGCCCGAGCGCACTGGCCTTCTCGCGGACGATGTCGACATAAAGCTGCGGCGTGTCCTCGAGGCCTGCCGGGCGCGTCATTGCGAGCGACGGTTCCTTCGCGGCCAGCGCCATGAAGCGGTTGCGCGCGCTCAACAGCTTGTCGTGCCCCTGGCCCGAACGGTCCTCGATCTCGAAGTCGAGGCCGCTTTGCGTGCCGAGCTCCTGGATCGCGGGCTGGTTCATCACGAAGATCTGCGCATCGCGACGCTTCGCGAACGCGGCGTTCGCGCGATTGATCACCGCCTGCGCACTGTCGTTCGCGCCGCGCCGGCCCCAGTCCTTGAGCTGCACGAAGGCGAGCGCGTTGTTCTGCCCCTGGCCGTTGAAGCTGAAGCCGTTGACCGTCATGATGTGCGCGACGGCCGGCTGCTTCAGGAAGTACTGCTCGACAGCCTGGACCGTCTTCAGCGTGCTCGATGCCGGCGTGCCGACCGGCGCGGAAACGGACACCATGATCGAGCCCTGGTCCTCTTCCGGCAGATACGACGACGGCAGCGTCACGAACAGCAGCGCGACGATGTCGGCGATCAGCGCATAGGCGATCATCCAGCGCGCGGGCTTCGCGACGACGCGCGCGAGCGTCGCACTGTATCGCGCGTTGCTTTTCTCGAACATCCGGTTGAACGCGCCGAGGAACCCGCGGCGCGCGTGCTGCTCGGCCGACGCGGGCTTGAGCAGCGTCGCGCACAGCGCGGGCGTCAATGTCAGTGCGAGCAGCACGGACAACACCATCGCGGACACGATCGTCACCGAGAACTGCCGGTAGATCGCGCCCGTCGAGCCAGAGAAGAACGCCATCGGGATGAACACGGCCGTCAGCACGGTCGTCACCCCGACCAGCGCGCCGGTGATCTGCCCCATCGCCTTCTTCGTCGCGGCCTTCGGCGTGAGCTTCTCATCGGCCATGATCCGCTCGACGCTTTCGACGACGACGATCGCATCGTCGACCAGCAGCCCGATCGCGAGCACCATCGCGAACATCGACAGCACGTTGATCGAGAACCCGATCGCCGACATCACGCCCAGCGTGCCCAGCAGCGCGACCGGCACGACGATGGTCGGGATCAGCGTCGCGCGCAGGTTCTGCAGGAACAGGTACATCACGAGAAACACCAGGATCACGGCCTCGAAGAGCGTCTTCACGACTTCCTCGATCGAGATCTTCACGAACGGCGTCGAATTGTACGGATAGCTGATCGCGACGTCCTTCGGCAACTGCGGCTGCAGCTCGGCGAGCTTCGCGCGAACCTTCTTCGCCGTCGACATCGCGTTCGCGCCGGTCGACAGCTTGATCGCGAGCGCGGCTGCCGGCTTGCCGTCGCTTCGCGACGAGGTGTCGTACGAATCGCCGCCGACCTCGATGCGCGCGACGTCCTTGAGCAGTACCTTTGAGCCGTCGGCATTGACGCGCAGCAGGATGTTGCCGAACTGCCCGGGCGTCGTCAGCAGGCTCGACGATGCGATGATCGCGTTGATCGCCTGCGCATCCGTCGCGGGCGCTCCGCCCAATTCGCCGACCGACAACTGCGCGTTCTGATTGGTGATGGCGGTCGTCACGTCCGACGCGGTGAGCCCGACGCTCTTCAGCCTGACCGGGTTCAGCCAGATCCGCATCGCGTGCTCGGCGCCGAACAGCGTGACGTCGCCGACGCCGGTCAGTTGCGTGAGTGAATCCTCGATCTGCGTCGCGATCACGTTGCCGAGCTCGATCGAGTTCAGCGTGCCGCCGGGCGACGACAGCGCGACGATCATCAGGAAGTTGCTGGACGCCTGCGCGACCTGCACCCCCTGTTCCTGCACGGTTTCGGGCAGTGACGCCGACGCCTGCGTCACCTTGTTCTGCACCTGCACCTGCGCGATGTCGGCGTTGGTGCCGGGTTCGAACGTCAGGTTGATCGTCGCCTGCCCCGCGTTGCTGCTCGTCGACGACATGTACATCAGGTTGTCGATGCCGGACAGCTTCTGCTCGATCACCTGCGTGACGGTCTTGGCCACCGTGTCGGCGGATGCGCCCGGATAGGTCGCGCTCACGCGCACCGAAGGCGGCGCGATGGTCGGATACTGTTCGACCGGCAGCGTCGTGCTCGCGGCGCCACCGATCAGCATGATCACGATCGCGATCACCCATGCGAGGACCGGGTGCAGTATGAAAAATCCTGCCATGCGCGCTCCTTACGACTTCGCGGCCGACGCATCGGCCGTCACATGCACCGCCGCGCCGGCCTGCACCTTCTGCAAGCCGTCGACGATCACGCGATCGCCCGCCTTCAATCCGCTCGACACGATCCACCGGTCGCCATAGGTGGTGTCGGCGCGCACGGCCACCTGCTTCGCGTGGCTGGTCGCATCGACGACCCACACGCTCGCGCTGCCGTCCGACGCATGCGTGACGGCGAGCTGCGGCACCAGCAGCGCATTCGCATCGACACCCTCGTCGAGTTCCGCACGCACGAACATCCCCGGCAGCAGTTCGCCGTCGGGGTTCGGGAAAATGATCCGCAGGGTGACGGATCCGGTCGTCTGGTCGACGGTGATGCCGGAGAACTGCAGCATGCCGTCATGCGGATACGGCGTGCCGTCTTCCATCGTGAGCCGCACGACGGCGCCGTCACCGGCGCGCTGCAGGCGACCCGATGATACGCCTTGCGCAACCGCAGCCATTCGGCGCTCGAGCGGGTGACGTCGAGATACATCCGGTCGTATGCCTAGATGGTCGCGAGCGCGGTGGTCTGGTCGGCTGTCACCAGCGCTCCTTCGGTCACCGACGACGCGCCGATGCGCCCGGCGATCGGCGCGGTGATCCGCGTGTAGCCGAGATTGACGCACGCGGATTCGAGCGACGCGCGATCGGCCAGCACGTCGGCCTCGTCTTCGCGCACCGCCGCGGCCGCGTCGTCGTTGTCCTGCGCGCTGACCGCGCCGATCTTCGCGAGCTGCGCGTAGCGCGCGGCCTTCGTCTTCGCCGACGCGAGCGTCGCTCGGGCCTTCGCCAGCGTGCCGCGCGCCTGGTCGTAGGTCGCCTGGTATGCGGCCGGATCGATCTGGTACAGCACCTGTCCGGCCTTGACGTCGGCACCTTCGGTAAAGAGCCGCTTGCGCACGATCCCGCCGATCTGCGGCCGCACGTCGGACACCTGCAGCGCCGACAGGCGGCCCGACAGCACCGTGCGCTCGACGATCCGCTGCGGCGCGAGGGTCCGGATGCCGACCTCGACGGCCGCCCCGGCCACGCCCGGGGCGGAGGCGGGGGCGGGGGCTGCGCCATGATCGCCGCAGCCCGAGAGCGCGAGCGACGCGAACAACGCCAGCATGACCGGCCAGCGCGTCGGCGATGCAGGGCCGGACAACGCCGGCAAACACAACCGGCAACATTCCAACTGCTTGTTCATATGTACGCCGACCATCCTTCCAAGATGCGGTGCACGATACGTTAAACCACTCCTACGTTATTGATTTTTATGTGCATTTAAATAATGTGTCGTGATTAACACAGACCGATCGTGCGCACCGGAGTACATTTGTCGGCGAACGCACCGCGGCCGCGCGCCGCATACGACACGCACGTAACGACGGGAACTCCATTGACCGGCAATTCCATCCTGGTCGTCGAAGACGACGCAGACATCAGCGTCCCGCTGGCCGCCTTTCTGTCCGGCAAGGGCTACGTCACGCACGTCGCGGACAGCGTCGAAGCCGCCGACGCGCTGCTCGCGACGGACGACGTCGACCTGGTCCTGCTCGACGTGATGCTGCCGGGCAAGGGCGGGCTCGACCTCTGTCGTCGCCTGCATGCGGAGGGCAGGCCGCGCATCATCATGCTGACGGCACTCGACGATCCGACGGACAAGGTGGTCGGTCTTGAGCTCGGTGCAGACGACTACGTACCCAAGCCGTTCGATCCGCGCGAGTTGCTGGCGCGCATCCGCGCCGTGTTGCGCCGCCCCGTCGCCGCCGAGGACGACGAACGCAAACCGATCACCGAACTGGTCCCGCAGTTTTCCGGCTTCACGTTCTATCCGTACCGGCGTTTCGTACGCTCGCCGGCAGGCCTGCGCGTGCCACTGACGGGCGCGGAAACCGACCTGCTGCTCGTGCTCTGCCAGCACGTCCGCAAGGTGCTCTCGCGCGAAGAGCTCATCAATCTCACGCGCGGAACCAACTTCCCGATCTCGGGGCGCTCGATCGATTTGCTCGTGAGCCGGTTACGGCGCAAGCTCGCCGGCAACGATCCGCTCGAGGAAACGATCCGTACGGTACGCACCGACGGCTACGTGTTTCAGCCCGACGCGGTCTTCGTCTGATGCGCCGGATCATTTCCACCACGCTCGGGCAGATCCTGCTGATCCTGACGTGCTCGTCGAGCGCGACGGCCGTGCTCTTCATCGTTCTGCTGTCGCACCACACCGCGCCGGCTCCACCGTGGCCATGGCAGAGCGCCTATCGCATCGCCAGCGCGGTCGAGAGTCTGCGCGCGATGCCCGACGCCGAGCGCAGCGCCGTGGTCGCGACGATGCGGCAGCCGGGGCTGTCGTTCCGGCTGTCGCAGGCTGCGTCGGGCTGCTCCGCAGAAACTCGGGACACGCGAAACCTCGAGTCCGTGCTGAAATCGGAGCGGACGGGCGCGGCGGCCCTGTCCGTACGCGCTTGCGCGGGCGAACATACCGGCGATGCGCCGATCCAGGTACGAGTGCCGCTCGGCAACCAGACGCTTGAGGTTCAGACCGTCCGCAATGCGGTCGAACCGCCACGCTATTCCTTTCCGTTCTACGGCGCGTTGATCTTCATGTGCGTGGGCGTGGCCGCGATGTCGGCGTGGGCCATCTCGCGCGTGATCCGTCCGTTGCGACGGTTGTCCGAACACGCCGACGCGTTCGGCCAGCAGATGTCGGTATCTCCGATCGCGGAAGAAGGCCCGCTCGAAATTCGATCGGCGGCACATGCATTCAACCTGATGCAGGAACGCATCGCGCTGTCGGTCCAGAACCGTACGCGCATGCTCGCTGCGATCAGCCACGACTTGCGTACGCCGCTGACGCGTATGCGGCTGCAACTGGAAATGGAACAGAGCGAATACGTGCGCGACAAGCTGATACGGAACATCGAGCTGATGCAGTCGATGGTCACGTCCACGCTGGCCTTCCTCAGCACCGGCGTGGACCGCGAAGAGAAGGAATGGCTCGACCTCGGCGCACTGATCTCCACGCTGTGCGACGAATACGAGGAGGCCGGCACGGCGGTGCGGTATGTCGGCCCGGATCGGATCCGCTTCTTTTGCCGCCCGGATGCGATGCATAGGGTGCTGACGAACCTCATCGAGAATGCGCTGCACTTCGGCAGCGGCGTCGCGGTGGCCGCATCGATCCACGGTCAGAGCGTGCATATCGATGTGGTCGACGACGGGCCAGGCATTCCCAAGGATCGACTGCGAGACGTGATCGAGCCGTTCGTGCGTCTCGATCCGGCTCGCTGCGATCGCCCGGGGGGCGTCGGGCTCGGTTTGTCGATCGTTCGAGAAATCGTTCACGCTCACGGCGGCACGTTCGCGCTCGTGAACCGAAAACCGACCGGGCTCATCGCGCGAATCGTGCTTCCGTGGCCGCGAGGCTAGGCGCATTGGCGACAGGGAAGATTGCGCGTATGCCGATTCCGGTCGGTTACCGCACAATCTCGCACCCGCTTTTCCCCGAAAGCCATGCGCACCTCGACATAGACCGAGTGTTGGTCACTCGACGAATAGCCGTTTCGGCCACTCGCTCGCCGTAGATGAAAATAAGATCGTCTATCCTCCGTGCACATTCATCCCGACATCAGGACCTATACGCGACAGCGAATGGTGATTGCGGCGACGCGAACGACTCTGAACGCCCCCAAGGAGACATTTGTTCTTCTACAAAGCGGCCATTCATCCCCGCTAGCGACGCTGCTGCAATGCATGGTCAATTCGATCGCTTCCGATCCGGGCACCCGGCGCAATCGATGGAGTCGCGGACGACTATCGCCGCACGAACTGGACGGGCTCCGTGTTTTCGATGTCTTCCATACATCGCTGGCCGACGGGCCGTATAAGGATGCCGCGCTTGAAGTCGGCCATGAAGGAATGGCCTTCTTTTCGCGCTTGCGCATGTTCTTTCGACATACAGCCCTGAGTCAAGCACTTTTTTCCGCCGCTCCTGTCGTTGCGACTGAACCGTTCAACCCTCGGAAATTCTCGCGGCGGCGCCCAACGCACAGTTGCACTACACCGACCGACTGGATTCGTCGCGCTGCGCCATGGCCACCGCTTGGACTACTCGGAACGGGTAACGAGCGGGAGTCGCGCCTATTGTCATCCACTGCCATTCAGTAAACTCGTCGACGTTCGTGGTACTGCCAAACCGCGAACCGTTGCCCGATTGGCCCATCCCGCCCATCGGGATGCCGGGCAAATCAGAAATGGTTTGATCGTTGATATGGATCATCCCTGCTCGTATGCCCCGCGCCACGCGCAGCCCGCGCTCGAGCGACGCCGTTTGTACGGCGGCCGCAAGGCCATATTCCGTATCGTTAGCCAACTGAATTGCGTGCTCTTCGTTCTCTGCGATGACGACGGGCGCCACCGGACCAAAGATTTCCTGCTCATAAGCGGCCATTCCCGGCGTTACGTCGGACAAGACCGTCGGACGGTAGTAAGGATGCTCGTACGTGCCGCCGGTTACGATTAGCGCACCGCCTGCGACACTTGACGTCACCAGATCATGAATGCGCTCAATCTGTCGCCGGTTGATGATTGGGCCGATCGCGACATCCTCTTGGAAAGGGTTGCCCACGGCCAATCGCTCGGCGTGATCGCGCAGTGATTCAAGATAAGCTTTTGCAACGCTCCGCAGCACGATATGTCGACCGGAAGCCATGCAGATCTGTCCTTGGTGCAGGAACGAGGCCCACGCACCTGCCGAAGCTGCTGCGTCGATATCTGCATCATCCAGCACGATGAATGGGCTTTTCCCACCCAACTCCAGTGCCACCTTTTTGACGTGTTGGCCCGCCAGTTCGCCTACGCGCCGGCCTACCCGCGTCGAACCCGTGAACGTGACAAGCCGCACTGCCGGCGCACATACCAGCGCCTCTCCAACGTCGGCCGCCCCGTTGACGATCTGAAAGACGCCCTCCGGTAGTCCAGCCTCGGCGAAAATCTGTGCCAAAACCACCCCTCCGGTAATCGGCGTCTGCGGGTCGGGCTTCAGCACGACCGCATTGCCGACCGCTAGCGCTGGAGCGACCGATCGCATTGCCAGAAGCAGGGGAAAGTTCCACGGCGTGATGACACCCACTACGCCGAGCGGCACGCGGCGCGCAATACTCAGACGTCCGGGATTGGCGGAGTGCAGGACCTGTCCCTCCGGTTCGATGAAAAGCGCTGCAGAATAGAATAATTCACCGATCGTGCCTTGGAGTTCCGTTTCCGCTTTCGCGCGCAGGCCGCCAGTTTCACGAATGATCCATTCGATCATCGTGTCGTGACTGTCCTCCAGAAGCTCGGCCGCGCGTCGCAATACGCGCGCCCGAGCCTCCGGGCTCTCGGTCTGCCAGGTGAGTTGAGCGCGCTTTGCGCGATCGACTGTGTCAAGGACGGATCTCGGCGTGCTGCCGCCGATCGTGCCAAGCGGGAGGCCAGTTGCAGGCTCGCGAACCTCTATCAATTCTCCCTCGGATGGTACCCATCGTCCTTGAAAAACACGCCCCGTCCATATACCAGGCGAAAATATTCCGTTGGCATGCAAAGGCTGGTCAATGGTTTTTCTGTCGTTCATCACGTTACTCCTTTCATCAAAGTGCATTGCACCAAACTTCTTGCAGTGGCCTAGCGACCTTAGCCATGCTCCCCAAGACGCCATCGCCATGGCTTCGTCATGCGCACATAAAGCACTGATCGCCCGAGCCGCATGCGTCCGGTGCGCTTTGATCTCGGTTGTAGGCGCCCTGAAGTGCTCTCCCATGCCCTGCCTAACGGAATGCCTTTATCTCGCCAGTAGATAAGTCACACCGAGGACCGTTAGCCGTCTACTTCTGAAAACGCTCGAAGCTCGACATGGCTGACGCAGGGTCTGAGGGAGAATGCACTTGGCCTACGCAGACACTTTCGCGAGATCAACGCTCTGCCGATGAGATTTCCTTGCACCCGCTGTTTCCGGCCGCGTTGCAGACGTGACTCAATCCATCAATCGGCCGTTGCTCCGACCGCAGCCTCACCGCCCGTCGCCTACTGCAACCGGCATCGGATGTAGAAACTCACGCGGCGGAGAAATCTAGCCGCTAATCGCCTGACCTAGAGGTTCGTTAATCTCCACGGCATTGCCCTCCGCACGATTTCCAGACGCCAAACCGCGCCCTCGAACGGCGCGAAAAATCGACACCTCGATATATCTCGAGTAAACGCTTTCGCCATTGTCAAGCTCGTCACTCAAACTTACGTTTGCCGCTCCCGCACAGCCCCTCTTCAGAAGGCTACGCCTCCTCCATCCTTAAACCAGAGGCCAGATTAGAGCGCTTGATTCAGGGCGCTCGCTAAACGCCACCCGGGTCCTTTGTGAACAGGCCGGATCGCGCTACGCCTTCCACGAACTGGCTTGTTCAACGTGACGGACAGGCAAATCCACAGACCAGGCAAGGTGCCGCGGAGCCACTCCGCTCGATAGCACCGAAGTATTGCAACGAGCAATTTATCCTCCTTGTTTTCCGTTGCGTGACGAGGTGCAATGGGACGGCTCCGCGAGGAAGAAATCAGATGATGCGCTCGGACGGGCAGTTTTGCGCTATCGATCAACGAGTGATTTAGCCACGCCCGTTCGCGTTGAGTCACCGGTTGTCCAAGGTCCACGGCGTGCCGCCTGTCGGGGCCATGGCGCTGTCCAGCCGGGGCAGCGTGCGAGACGACGGGCTGCGAGCGCGTGCCGCCTCTTTCTTCATATGCAGCGGCCGTGCCAATAAACGAGCTTTAATTAATATGTATTACTAAATAAATAACATAAGATCCACCTTGCCAGAATGACTCGATTTTGGACAAGAGATCGATCGAGCGAAACATCAGCCGAACTATGGCGACTACAAGGAGGAGACATGAAACTGCTCAATAAGCTGACGCGCGTTATCACAATAGCGATCGTGACTCTAGGATGCTCATCGCTTCCCGCAATAGCATCAGGCACCGACCAGCAGGCTGCCGGGGCAGCCAACGCAGCAAGCGGAGCAGCGAGCACGCCGCTCACGGGCGATAACATCCCCCGTCCCCCAAACGTCTCGGCGTCTGTCGCTCAAAGTCTCCTGCAGGCGCAGACGGAAACCGGCCAAAATCCACCCACAGTCACCAGCGTAAGTGCGGCCCCGCCCGGCGCGGGGCACCCACCCAGAAAAGGGCCGCTTAGCGGCATCGGCGATGCACTTGAAGCCCGCGGAATTAATCTTCGCCTGCTTTTGACAAACCTCTCTGCCGCAAACCCTTCAACTGGCATCTCGACGGGAAAATCGACCGACTACTTCACCCTCTTTATGGGGGCAGACGTCGACCTGGAGAAGCTTGTGGGGATTCCTGATACGCAGTTCCATATTACTGAGGCCTGGGAGCCGCCTTCTCACAACACAGTAAGCTTCACAACTCAGACCGGATCCGCCTTTACACCGCTTGTTCAGCAAACCACCACCAATGACTTGATCAAGTTCACACTGTCGCATGACCTGTTTGAAAAGCGGCTCCACATCGAGTACGGGCGCATGAACCTGACGGACGATTTCTTTGTGTCATCGATGTGCGCAGGATGTGTAGTGTCGACTCCTGCTATCACACTCAACGTGCCAGGCATCACGAAATCGTTGTGGGGGGCACGGGTCGCGTACTTACTCTCGCGCCATACCCGCCTAGGGTTCGGCGCGGTCGAAGACAACTCCACTCTTTTCATGAACTCTACTGGCTGGAACTGGAGTACCCGGACTAGGACGGGGGTTATAGGTATCGCAAATGTCATGTACACGACTGATTTCTCCGACACCCGGCATCCCCTCAATGCTGAAGCCGGGGTATATCACAATACGAGTCCTTACACGGACGATCTGCACAACGTGGATGGGTCGAGTCAGGTGCTCCGTCCTTCGGGCACTGTACTCAAACACGGCAACGGCACCTGGGGGTTCTACGGTCAGGCAAGAAAAGTCGTCTGGACCGCTCCGGGATCAGAAGGCCCTGTTCCCCCCAATGTCGCGATGTACGGCGGGGCGTTTATCACACCAGGCCCTGGCCAGTCCTTCCCGGTCGAAGCGTATGGTGGAGCGGAGTACGGCGGCTTTCTCAGAAACAATCCGGCGGCGCTCGTGGGATCGGTTATTCGTTATATCCAGTTGAGCAGGGGGCGCGCGCTTTATGAGCAGCAACTCAGTACGGTGAGCGGCTGGAGCAGTGACGGTGTTCACCGCAATACATTCTCTTTCGATGTACACGCACAGTACGGGCTCGCTCCCGGCATACTCGTCAATGGTTTCGCTCAATACTTTCTGCACCCGAACAGAATGCACCCATTGGCCGCCACCGGTTCAACCCGCAGCGGTTGGATGATCGGTTTGTCCCTTCTTATCGATCTTGGGCGTGTGACGGGGCTGACAAGCCCTTAAGCACCGATGCCGTGACTCCGCCGGATATCTGATCGACGCGGGACATGGGTCGCCTCGCCTAGCGCTCCAGCACCGGTCATTCCATCGGGGCTGCCCGCAACTTCGGCGGCCAGTCCGCGCCCGGCCCGAAAGCCGACCGCACTCGTCCCTTCCGGTTCGGCGTCCGCACCGGCGTCACCAGAAGATCAACGGCGGCAGTTTTCTCCGGCAAACCGGTCTAAGCCGTTCCGCACGACACGCCCGCTGTTTGCCATAGATCATCGTGGTCCCATCAACCGGCCCGGGCGGAATTCACGCTACTGGTTTAAGAGCGTCGCGAGGGGTTAAAACGTAACATGTAGCGAGGGTTGGCAGCGTATCGAGCTGTCCAATGCCAATTGTCTCTCGAGGTCGCCGCTGGCAGACAGAGAGCCGCGGCTGTCTGCGATCGGCTCTCGTTTAGTCGCGCGGCGAAACCCGGCGAGCGCACCGCCAGCGTCATGTGTCGCCGTCGCATCACTCGGATCGAGGGCCAGCGGTCGTGAGGCTAGGGCAAGGTACCGCCGACGGGCCGCGAATACACAGCAAACAACAATGACACCAGTCTTGGAGGAGCACTTGATGAAACACACAGGAGTCCCGATTCCTACGGCCGAAGGTCCGCCTTTGGCCAGCGAACGGTCGGCACGTACTGAGATAAGAAAAGAGGCGATTGTCGTCGCGATCGCCTGTTCGATCTGCATGGGGCTAAGCTTCGCGCCTGTCTTCATGGGGACGTTTCCCCTGTTCCTTCAACCTGTGTCTCGGCAATTCCAGTGGAGCGCTGCAATCTTCCCGCAAGCGATGTTGATTTCAGGCCTGACAGGCGCTCTTTCCGGGCCTCTGGTTGGCCGGCTGATCGATACGATGGGCGTCCGAAAGGTATTGCTCCCCGGGCTGCTGGCTTGGGCGGCAACGTTGGCAGCAATGTCCCTCCTCAATGGCAGCATTGTCGTGCTTTACGTCGTTTCGGCCTTGATGGGACCGCTGGCTGCAACATGCGGGCCGGTCGCGCTGTCCAAGGTCGTGTCGAGCTGGTTCGACCGAAGCCGCGGCATTGCGCTCACCGCCGTCCTCGGTGGGTCGGTCGCGCTCTTCACTTCCCTGATGCTGGTGCTCGCGCGTGTTCTTATGCCTGATATCGGTTGGCGGGGCACCTATCTCGCGCTCGCGGGCCTGATAATCCTCATCGCCCTGCCCGTTTCTTACTTCTTCTTGAAGGAAGCGCCGCAATCGAGCCCGCCCTTGATGGAGGGAAAGCCAGGTCCGCTGGACATGGACGTAAAGCCCATGGCTGCATTCACGAGTCGCGCCTTCTGGACGGTGATCCTTGCATCGACCCTCGTTTGCGCTTCGTGCAGCGGCTTGAGCAGTCACTTCCTTCCGTGGGGAGGGGAACGCGGTGTCTCCTCTGCCACAGCCACGTTTGCACTGACTCTTTATTCTCTTGTCGGGCCATTCAGTTCGTTGATCGCCGGAGGAGCCGCGGATCGGCTGCCGCGCCCGGGGATGCTCGCCATTGTCTTCGCTCTGCCGCTGCTAGGTTTGCTCGCGATGCTGACCTCGCGGGAATGGGCAGTCGTGGTCGGACTTGCGCTAATGGGCGCCGGCTTTGCCGCGGTGGCCGGCCTTTTGCCTTTCTTCACAAGCCGATATTTCGGGCTGACCAACGCCTCGACGATTTTCGGCGTAGCGGTTGGGCTCACCACACTGTCTCTGGGCGTCGGGCCGGTCGTTCTGGGCGTCCTACGCGATAAATGGGGCGCATACACTCCGGCGTCTCCAGTGGTCGCGGGCGCGCTGTCTCTGGCCGTCATACTCGCGTTGACCTTGCCGCGTTATCCCCGTCGTTGACGTTCAAAGAGAACACGCATAATGTCGAGTCCGAGCTAGAAAACTAAGGGACCCGCCGTTGTAGGAGACAGATCATGACCATGGCGCAACCCACGTCGGCGCAGTCACACGCCGATCAGAGCACGATAGTTTCTCACTTGAAAACCGCGAATCCGCTGTTCGATGCGATTGTAGGAACTGGCTCCGCGAATACCAAAGCCGCCTGCCTCATCGCGGCGCAAATCGAGGGAGATTTGATCGGTCGCAGTTGGCCCACCGGGACAATCTACGGGTCCGAGGCGCATTTGGAGACTAAGTTCGGTGTTTGCCGTGTCGTCGTACGCGAAGCTGTTCGGATTCTGGAGAGCCGCGGGGCGGCGCGGATGCGGCGAGGTCCGAATGGCGGCCTGCTGGTGCTGGCGCCGTCCATGCCGATAGTGCTGGAAGCGATTGATCGGTACGTCACATCGCATTGCCGTGAACTCCATCAGGGAAGCGGGGGCAGGACGATCCTGCACGCAGTTCACGCGCGGTTGATTGGCCAGGAACCAAAGATCTGTGTCGGTCCAGGACTGGTCGACTTCCTGGAAGGGTTGATCTCGGCGGTCGACCAATATGCGCGGCTAGGACCTTCAGGTCGCATTCCGCTGGGAGCCGCCGCTGAAAGCGCCCGTTCGCGGGCCCAGCATATATTCCGCCTACTCATGAAGGATCTGAGCCGCAATCACGAGATCGATCGCCGTCTGGGATCGGAGTTGGATCTCTGCGACCGCTATGGTGCCGACCGTGATGTGCTACGCCAGGCGGTGCGTGTTCTGGAATTCGAGGGAATAGCTGAATCGGTCGCCGGACGTGGCAAGGGACTGATGACACGCACGCCAGAGCCCGCCGCCTTGTGCCGGCTTATAAACTGCTACTTCATTGCAGCCCGCGTCACGCCGAGCGATGCAATGAGTCTTTTCAAGCTCTTGAGCGTAGAGGCCATTTCGATCGCCGCCGAGGAGGCGACCGACGAGGACCTTGCGCGCCTCAAGGATGCACAGCGGCGGCTGCATGCGGCCGATGTGCGCGTGACTGCAAAAGTGATGCAAGAAGCGGAGGAAAGCCAGTTCGGCATCATCGACGAGCCACTCGTCGATATCCTCCTGCGCTGCACCAAGAGCTACTCGACCTGGTGGTCTTCGATCCGCAATCCCCAAAGCGAGCAACTGGACATCATTTATCGAGCTGAAACGCTCAAGGTCATCTCGGCGCTCATCAAACGCGATGTATCCGCCGCCGCCGCCGCCCAGGCAGCCAAGGTCGAACGTCTTAACCGACTGGTCCTGAACCAGCAGCGAGTCCTGTCGGGATAGCAGAATTCCTCCGGTCGCGTCAAGCAACTGCTCCGTAAAACCCACTCGCCTTCGTCGCTCGCGAGGAACGCGACAGTGTTGGCGATGTCAGCCGCCGTGCCCGGGCGTCGCAGGGCGGATTGCCCTCGGCGATGCGCAGCATTTCGGCGGCCGCGGCGCGCATGCGTAACGTGCCATCAGCCCGCCGATGCGATGAGCCTGTCCGTGCGCAGCATAGATCGACGCTGGTCGACAGGCGGATGGAAGGATCCCTTGTTCGCTGCAGTGGATGGCGCCAACTGTCCGAACCTACCCTTTGGCGAACGCGCTTCGCACTCGCTTCTGCTGAACAAAGGTCTATTTCGTATCTAGTTGCCGTGGCCTCCTCATGATGCCATGGGTCACGCGATCAGGCCGGAATTCGACATCACGTTGATCAGCGATCCGACCGGCTGTAATAGCAGTCCCACCTACGGACTGACTTCGAAGAATTCACACATATCCGTATTTCGCCGACCTCGTATGGCTGCCAATCTGAAATATGTAGAGCCGGATACTCCGTTCGGCCTTTGGGAAATCCGCACCGGCGAGGTTCGTCCAGTCGATCGAGAAACTGGCCATCGTCTCGGCGCCAATATAATGAGTGATAGCCGCGACGCCACGTTACGCGCGCAGTTGATCGAAGCCTCGATTGCTCATATGCAGATGACGACTGCCCTGTCGCCTGGCCAACGAGATGCGATACGCTCCTTCGAACAACAGGTATACGTGGCACAGGTAGTTGACCGCACTGGCGGTTCGTTACAGAGCGGCGGTGCATTTCTCGGCCCGCGTGCTCTTCGCGACGGCAAGCCCGCGATGGTGCAGGCCTACTCGGCTTGGCCCATATTCCCGGAAATCGAAGGGTGGTAACCAGTGGTGTTGCCTCGTCGATCAAATGGCAGCCCCTAGTTAAGCTGCCAAAGTATCCGGCTATGCGGCCGGGCGAGGCGAGCGAGACACCGCAGCAACGGGCCTATCGCGATTCCGTCGCGCGCGGCTATCTGTCCTTCGAGTACCGGCAGTTCCTGATCCGTAACGTTGACGATCTTAACGGCTTCATCGGCAATCCCGTCAAGCAGACGTGTGCGTCCTGCCACAATATGGCTCAAACGGGCATGGATGTCGCGCCAGGTTATTTAGACCTTGGCACGACCAACTATCCGACGGCCATCCCCGCCCCCGACCTCCCCTTATTTCGGATCGGTTGCCATAAGGATGCCGCTCCTCACCCCTATCTCGGGCGGCAGATTTACACGACCGATCCGGGACGGGCCTTGATAACCGGACGCTGTGATGATGTGGGGAAGATCGTTATCCAGCAAATGCGCGGGCTTTCCGCGCGCGCGCCCTATTTCGCCGGGGGATCGGCCCCGGACCTCTGCGCGGTGGTCAAATATTACGATGATCGTTTTCATATCGGCTACACCGAGCAGGATACCGACGACCTCGCTCACTTCCCAGGCGCACTATGATGGCAGCATATACGAAGCCGGCAATGCTCATTGAGCTTGCCTTCGGAACACATCGCGGACCTAATGAGCTTTATGAAGGCGCTGTAACGACGGTTGGAAATGGGTAGTTGCCCTAGGACTGGCAATTGGCGGGGCGGCCGCCTTTGCCCAGGTCCCTACCTCGCAGCGCGATCGTCCGGGACGACCGGTGAGCTTTCTCGCCTGTCCTGAGTTCCGCGACACTGCCCGCCAATGTTGGATGGCCGAATCCCGCGGCAAGATTTACTACATTGGTGGGTTCGGTATCGCGACCCCACCGCAACGGCTGCACTGTGTGCTGGTGGAGGGTGTCGCTCATGACGACGAGATGAGCTGCGGCGCGATCAATACCGATCCTATCCATATCTCTCCTCTGCCCGAGATAGACGCGAGTTGCGACACGGTCCTGCCTGATAACGGCACCGGGCCGCGCGAAGGGTCGATCTTCGATCTACCGGCGGCCGCCTTGGCGCGTAACGGTGCCGGCGTGCTTGCCCCCCTCTGCATGCCAACACCACTTTCATCGTCGTCTTCGATTTCGACCGAGCCATCCTGAATTTGGTTGATCAGGCAAACGTCGAAATGATCGCGCGCACTATCATGGATTCTCAGGTGGAGCGCGCGGTTATAACCGGGCACGCCGGCCGCTCACGCCTTAGCGATGGCTCGACCATGGTTGAAACCTCGAAGATCGCCGCGCTTCGCACTGCAGCGGTGAGCGACGCCCTTATCCGCCTCGGAGTAGATCCGTCAATCGTCGATCGACGCGCAGTGGACAAGAGCGCGATCGCCGCGGCGGTGGGCGACGTAAAGAGCCGCAACGAGACTGTAGAGATCCAACTGGCGAAGCGTCCTGGTAGTCGCTAATTGGCACGGGCCGCCGGCCGTCGACAGCTTTTCGCGATCGCCGGAATCGCTGAATCAGTCGCCAGACGTGGCAAGGGACTGATACACGCGCGCCTGAACCCGTCACCTTGTGCCGGCTTATAAACTGCTACTTCACAGCAACCCCGCGTCACGCCGAGCGATGCAATGAGTCTTTTCAAGCTCTTGGGCGCAGAGGCCATTTCGATCGCCGCCGCGGAGGCGACTCACGAGGACCTTGCGCGACGGAAGGATGCGCAGCGCCTGAGCAACTGAACATCGTTTATCAAGCTGAAACGCTGAAGGTCCTCGCGGCGCTCCTCGAACGCGATGTAACCGCCCCGCCCAGGCAGCCAAGGTCGAACGTCTCAACGGACTGATCCTGAACCAGCGGCGAATCCTGTCAGCCCAGCAGCGTTCCTCCGGTCGCGTCAATCAACTGCCCTGTGATCCATCCCCCTTCATCGCTCGCGAGGAACGCGACAATGTTGGCGATGTCTGCCGGCGTGCCCAGACGTCGCAGCGCGGATTGCGCCTTGGCGTGCTCGATGAAGGCTGGATTGCCCTCGGCCATGCGCAGGAATTCGGCGGTCGCGGTCGGACCCGGTGCCACGGCGTTCACCGTAATGCCGCGAGCACCAAGCTGCAGAGCAGCGGTCTTACTGAACACCTCGAGTGCGCCCTTGGCCATCGCGTAGGACACGACATCCGGATTTACGATGCGCGAGGTTCCAGAGGAGATGTTGATGATCCGCCCACCATCGCGGAGGCGCGGCAATGCGGCCTGCGTGAGAAAGAAGGGGGCCTTCACGTCCACGGCAAATGCCTTGTCAAATTCCGCGGAACTCAGCACTTCAACGGAGCCGAACATGATCTGCCCAGCATTGTTGACGAGGATGTCGAGCCCGGCTTGGCCAGAACATGTCGACAAGCCGCGATCGAACTCCTCGAACATCGCCGTAAACGAGCCGTCCGACGCGTGGAGATCCGCCTGGATGACAAACGCCCGCCCGCCTGCCTGCTCAATTATCGCCAGCGTCTCTTGCGCGGCCTGCAGATTAGCTCCGTAGTGGATCGCCACGGTCGCGCCGTTGGCGGCAAGCCGCGTGGCAATCTCTCGACCGATGCCACGGCTCGCGCCCGTGACGAATGCGACTTTCCCTTTGAGGTCGGCCATCTTACCAAGCTCCCGGAAAATTGGTTTCGCCACGCAGCTGTCGGCCACCGTACCAATATCCGTGGCCAGTGCTACGGAGACGGAACGGCAGGGCCACCGTTGCAACAGGTGGCGCGTTGATGTCGCTCGCATCAAGGACGAGGAGTTCGCTGCGCATTTGCTCGTGCCGGCCGACGACGGTCATAATGTAGCCCTCGCCTTCTGCCGCGTTGTCGTGAGCGGGAACGAACTGAGGCTCGCCGATCGAGCAATTGTCTCCTGCGTAGAGGATTTTGGACGGCTTCGTGCCGTTTACATCCATGGTGGCGAGCCACTGGAACCCGCTCCCGACGCGCTCTTGACCAGGCACGTCCAAAAGGTTCATTGTGGCGAAGCTGTATGGCAAGGTTTCGAAACGGGTGTCGATCCGAGGAAGCTCGCAAGGGTATTCGAAAAGCGGCTGTTCGAGAAAACTGCCTTCTCTGCTTTCCATGTCAATCACCACGCGCTTCATATAAGGCATGGCGTCGGCCGGCTTGAACTGCGAGCCGTCAACGTTCGGGAAAAAGTGGAAAAAAGACCGCTTGCTGAAAGTGTTGTCGGCATAGATATATCGCCCATCATCATAGGCACCGACGGTATGGCCGTGGCACTGGTTGGGGCCCTTGAACCATCGAATCCGGTCGCCACGCCCCTTGCGCGGCAGCACGCCAAGATAGACACTCTCGGCCGGATCCCATTTGAAGGCAGGCTCATTCCGCTGGATCCACTCCAGCTCGTGACGGAGCGGGGTGATCGGGAAAACGACATAATTCTGCGTGACCATGATGTCATGGACCATGCAGGTGTAGGGCGCGTGGAACCACGTCTCGTGAGTAACGCGCCCTTCGCTGTCGGCTTCATAATAGGCGATATCGGTAGTGGCAGGACCAGCCGCGCAATATCCGAAGAATACGAGCTCGCCCGTTCTTGCATCGATCTTCGGATGTGCGGTGATCGCCTTGGCGGTCACCTTACCGTTCCAATCATATTCCCCGATGGTCTCGAGCGTGAAAGGGTTCAATTCGATAGCAGGGCTGTCCTCCTTCAATGCGAGTAGCTTGCCGCCGTGCATCAGCATCGTTACGTTCGCGGTGCCGCGGCTAAGCCCGACAACCGAGGGATCGTCCGAGAAAGGATTGCGATAGTGGCCGAACAGCGCACGGCCGGCCTTTTCCTCCGCCACGAAGCGGGGCGTGCGGACGTAGCGCATACGGAAATCGACCTTGCCGTCCTTGAAATAGAAACAGGAGGCCATGCCGTCTTCGTTGAGCATAAAGACATCATTCTCGACAAAGGCAGGCCATTTCCGATCTCCGATCAGGCGAAAGAAGCCGCCATCGAGGTTCTTCGGCACTTCTCCCTGCACAACTTCAAGCCCCGTCAGTTCGATCTCTGCGCGCATCGGCGCCTCGAAACTTGTGAAATCGTTGTTTGAAAATCGGATATTCATCGTTGTATGACCTCTGTCAGCAAAGGAAACGCTATCGCGGTTTTCTTCCACGTATTTTGACGCCAGTGCTTCTGGCTAACCATGTGTCACTTTTCCGCTCTAGGACGGTGGTTCGCACCATCCAGCAGACGTGCCCAAAGGCAAAAATTCTCGTATCTCGTCAATGATCCGGATCTCTCCGTCTACAATCTTGAACAATCCGAGCATATACATGGCGCCGGCATCAGGTCGCGGGTGTTCAGGTATGGGATGGAAATCCACCACCACAAAGCTGGCCGCGACGCCGAGTTCCACATCGAGTACTGGAAAGCGCCGTTCGCGCGCCTTGGGCCGCGCGGCGCGCGTATCATTCAGCGCAGAGGCGCAGCTATGCACCTTGCCATCGGCCGAGAGCAGCGTGCGCAGTGTGTTCGTCGTCTTGGCGCCGTTATCGTATTTATCACAGCGATAGTTGAAGCGCGGTATCAGGCCGTCGCTCTGCTCCAGTCCCTCCCAATACCGATCGGCTGCTTCACGCAACCCGTCACGGTCGACACGGCGATGCGAAGGGACCGTCGCCTGATACAGGATATCGGGCTTCAGCAACTGCTCGACATCAGCAAAATGGCCCTTCGAGTCCGTGCTGATAATCGTCTCCGCTTCTGCCAATCCACCCTCAACGATTCGAAGGCGCTGCGCGAAAGGACGTGGCTGATCCGCAACATAGGCAACGCCCACGCAAACGACCTGGCGGGTAAGCGCGTCCGCGAACGACTGGATGCCAGAGAAGCGCGGTTTGTAACCCCACAGTCCTTCGCCGATACCGAGCGCTCTACCATTTTCCGTCAGACGGAAGTTCGGCGCGAAGCGCAACCCCGACGGATCGCCGACGGACATCGCCGCGAGGTAGATGCCCATTTCGTCCATGAGTGTCGGCCCGTTTATCATGCAATGCCCACAGTCGGCTGGACGAAATATGCTCGCCCATAATTGACCGCGGCACTGTCGGACTGATGAGCGAGATGGCCGCGCAGAACCCCGACATTGCGCCAATAACGGCCGAGCATCGAATCCTTCTTCGCTGCCGAGGTACCAACAGTGCGGAAGATGATGTCGACCGCTTCGTGGGCAAGGTGGATGCTCTGCAGGACCACGAGCGTCAGGCGCCGCGCCTGGTCGTCCGAACACGACTCGCCCGTCGCGCAGGTCCGCCGCGCAATCTCCATATAATCGCTGGCCGTCTGGAGCAGAGCGGCTCGCGCAGTATCGACCAACGCGCGACAACGGCCGAAGTTGAGCTGATACTCCGCAAGTTCCTGCCGCGGAGCGCCGGTGGGTCCGGTCGCCTTGCGGGTGCGGAAGCTCTCCTCGTAGAGGTCCAGCGCGCCTTCGGCGGCGCCAACAATCACCGATGCGGATTCGGTGATAATGAATGGCCGGGCCGGGCCATGAAAGAGCGGGCTGTCATCATAGACTCCGGCGGGCAACACCGCCTTGATTGGCGGATATGCCTTGGTCCGATGCGCGGGGACGAACACATCCTGCATGACTACCCGATCGGATCCGGTTCCCTGCATGCCGATCACGTCCCAGTTGCGAACGCTCTCGTAGTCGTCGCGATCGAACAGGCCCATCCGCATCGGAGCGCCGCCAGATTCGACGTCATCGACCGTGAAGGTGAGCAGGATGTGCGTGGCGTGCGCGCAGCCCGACGCATAATCCCATGCGCCGCTGACGCGATAGCCGCCGGGGACCGCAACGCCACGGCCTTGCGGCGCTGCTACCTCGGGCGCCCGAAATTCTCCAGTTGTGCCATAGGCTTCGCACTGCGCCTCCAGCGGATAGGTTGCAAGTTGGTGAACGTGGCCAAGGACAAGTGACAGCACCCATGCGGTCTCGGGGCATCCGCGCGCAACGGCCGTGACGAGCTTCACATAGGTCGGCAGATCGAAGCCATAGCCACCGAAGACCCGAGGTTGAATCACGCGAAAAAAACCGGCGTCCACCATTGCCTGGTTCGTTTCCGCCGAAATGTTGCCTGTGGCCTCGGCCGCTGCCTGGGCACATCGGAGGACGTCGCGCATGGCATCCGCCCGGCGGATCATTTCCTCCGGCGTCAGGTCAGGCTCCGGCGGCGTGATGGTCTCGATATCGTGTTTCACGAACGTTACTGATTTCATTTCTTTTCCATCGATTGACGTATAGGATTGGCGCTCGCCCGAACGCTTCGATGGCACGCTTGCCCGCCACTGTCTGCGCAGGGCCCGGACTTTTTAAGCATTTGCCGCCCCGGATCAACCTCCCAGGGCGGCCGGACAGGCCGCAAGGATGTCGGCAAAATGTGCCCCCAGTTCGAGGCGGGGCACCAGTGCGAGATGAGGGCAAGGGCGTGAACTCGCCGCGGCCGGCCAATCCCAGACCCAAATCCCAAAGACTTGTAAGTTCGCCGATACGATCAGCAATGGACGCATTAGACGCAACCGCCCTGTCCGGCACTGCCTCCAGCGCTACCAAACCGCACGCATCGTTTTCACCACACACGAAGTTGATCCGTTCGCGACGACAAGTCGTTTCAGCATCCGCGATTAATATAAGTGCACATCGCCAAACAAACGAGTGGCGAGAATCGGAGTGGCTTATAGCCGGCAGACCAAACGTCGCGGAAAAGGCACGTCGGCAAAGGCGCTTGCCCCGTTACTATCTTCACGATAATTGGAGTAATGAACGCCTACACCTTCTCCGCTTTATCGGCGGCCTGTATGGCTTCGTGAACCATGAACAAGCACGCCGTCACTGGACACTTGGCGCTTGCTGCAGGGCCGCGCACCCATTTCAGCCTTCCACGCTCAGAACTTGTGCCGAATCGCGATGCGTACGGCAGTCTGCACATTCGTGTTCGACGACGCACCCAACCCGGCCTCGGCCTGCGTGCCGAACCCATGATCGTGTGCCAGCGTTCCGACGAGATAAACGTCGGTGCGCTTGGACAGGAAGTAGTCGGCGCTCAGAATGGGGTAATCGTCCTTTTCGTGCAAAATCTGGCGGTTTCGTTCGAAATTCCACGAAAAATCATGAGCTTATCAGGAGACCGATTTGGCGAAACCGTGTCCTCCGGATGCAAAATCTGGCGCTTCAACCCTCAGCACCGCCCAGACCTAACCGTGTCCGATAGGCAGCCAGCAGACACAGCTGGGCGTCGACCTGCGCCGCCAGCTTTGTCCGCTCCGCCGTCGCTACGCCGAGCGACGTACGTGCGCTTTCCAGTTCCCCGACTGTGAGCCGACCGTCGCACGTAGGGCATCGCGTTCGGTCTCGAAACGGACGTGATCGACACGTATGCGGTCAAGCGCCTCCCGTATCTGCTCACCGTGTGCCCGCGCTTCTCGCAGACTTGTACTCGCCGCGCCGGACTCGTCGACCAGCCGCGCGTTGTCCTTGTTCAGTCGGGTGATTTCGTTTTGCGTCAAGATAGCCGTCTGATTGGCATGGCACAGTTCGGTCCGCAGTTGCTGGACCTGCGTCTCGTGCCGGCGCGCTTCCTGTTCGCGCTGCTCGTGACTGGCGCCCCGGTAGGGTTCCAGCGCATCGTGCGATCCTATCGCAGACCGGTATTGGCGCTGATCGCGCTCGTCGACTTCATCGGATGGACGCCAATCCGCCAACCGTACCCATACGCCGTCCGTCTCTATCCGGCAGGCCTCATGATCCCGTGCCTCGCTGCCAGGGCGCGGCTTCCAGCAGGACGTCGCTGTATTGGTCGATGGGAAAGCTCAATGTGGGGGGTGCGGCGGAATTCTTGGACTATCAGGAGCTAGTCCATGTACTCATACGAAGAACGCATCCGAGCAGTCAAGCTGTACTTGAAGCTTGGAAAGCGCCTTACCGCGACCGTTCGTCAACTAGGCTATCCAACAACGAAATCGCTCGAACGCTGGTATCAGATGTACGAGCGATGTCTGGACTTGCCGAAGGAACGTATCTGCCTGAGGCCGCGCTATTCGGCGGAACAAAAGCAGGCGGCCACGGACCACTTTATGACCCATGGCCAGTGTCTGGCAGCAACGACGAAGGCCTTGGGGTATCCGGGACGCGGGACGCTCGTCACATGGCTTGATGAGCTGCATCCTGAGCGAAAGAAACGCGTCCTCGGTAAAGCTTCGGGTATTCGGCATACACCAGAGCTCAGGCAAACAGCGGTCATCGATCTGTGCACTCGACGAGGAAGCGCAGACGAAGTTGCCAAAAAGATTGGCGTGAGCCGCCCAACGCTGTACAACTGGAGAACTCGGTTACTCGGTCAGGAGGCTGTTTCAACCATGACACGCCGCAACGATCCGCCTCAGAGCTCCGAGAAGGCGACGCTGGAGCAGCAGGTCGAATCACTCCGACGAGACATCCGAAAGCTCCAGATCGAACACGACATCCTGAAGAAGGCCAACGAAATATTAAAAAAAGGCCTGGGCATCAACCCGCAACTCCTGACGAATCGGGAGAAGACAGCGCTGGTTGATGCCCTGAAACAGACCTACACGCTATCGGAGCTTTTTGCCGAATTGGGACTCGCACGCAGCTCCTACTTCTACCACCGGGCACGGATACAAACTGCCGACAAGTATGCTGGCGTACGCTGTGCCATCGCAGACATCTTTGAGCTGAATCACCGCTGCTACGGATATCGTCGAGTCCGCGCTGCACTGGGCAGGCAGAAGGTCTTCATCTCGGAGAAGGTCGTTCGGCGGTTGATGAAGCAGGAGCAGCTAAGCGCAGCCACAACGAGGCGACGTCGATACGGATCCTACGCCGGGGAAATAGGTCCGGCTCCAGAAAACCTGATCAATCGGGATTTCCGGGCCGCGGCACCGAATGAAAAGTGGCTCACAGACATCACGGAGTTCCAGATTCCTGCCGGTAAAGTCTATCTGTCTCCGGTCATTGATTGCTTCGATGGACTGGTGATCAGCTGGTCGATCGGTACGCGCCCCGACGCCGAGCTTGTAAATACGATGCTCGATGCCGCCATCGAAGCAATTGGAAGTAGCAACAGCCGGCCTGTGGTCCATTCAGATCGCGGCGCGCACTATCGCTGGCCAGGCTGGCTTACTCGGATACGCGAGGCCAATCTGACGCGCTCAATGTCGCGCAAGGGGTGCTCGCCCGATAACGCGGCGTGCGAAGGTTTCTTTGGACGGCTGAAGACGGAACTGTTTTACCCTCGAGACTGGCAGACCGTCAGCACCGACCAATTCATTGAGGTCATTGACTCGTACATTCGCTGGTACAACGAGAAACGGATCAAGATCTCGCTTGGTGCACGCAGTCCGATCGAATACCGAGCAAGCCTCGGGCTGACCACATAAACCAGTCCAAGAATTCCGCCGCACCCCCGTGCCCCTGAAGTTCACGTGCGCAAAATGCGCAGGCCCCATCCGGCGCAACCACTCGTCGTCGACCGGTCGTCCTTTACGTCGCCAGCCGTCGACCGTCGCCTGCATACGCTGCGTGTTCCAGGCGATCACAAGGTTCGTCAACAGTGTCAACGAACCCGAGATGGCGACCATTTCATCACGACGTCGACCGCGCTCGGAGGCCACTCTGCCAGTGTAGATCGCGCGCTGGAGCTGGTGGACCGACTCGCCGCGATTCAGCAACGTATGCAGCTCTCGGCGGAACGCCACGTTGCTGAAGTAATCGCACAGGAAAAGCGTGCGCAGCAACTTGCCGAGTTGATCGGCGGCCCGATGCACCGGGTCGCCTTGTGCGGCGCTGCCGAACCGCTGCAGCGCGACCACCGCGCTGACGCGGCCAGACTGAATCGAGGCGACGAGCCGCAGCAGTTCGTCCCAGCCGTCGCGAATTGCCTTTAGCGAAACGTCGTGGGCCACGACCGGCACCAGTCCTTCGGAGACGGCAAATCCGCGCGGCACATACAACTTGCGCTCGGCCAAATTGCGCAGGCGCGGACACAGGTCGAATCCCAGTAGCTTCGAGACGGCCATCCCAACGCTCGTGTACCCGTGCGTGTCGACGGAGAGTCGCATCAGTCCGCCATCGTCTCGGTTTTCGTTATGCCGCAGTACGCCTTCGATGGCCACGCCCGCCTGCCGCTCGTTCAGCACGATCGGTTGGTTATAGACAATGCCATGCTGATCCAGCACGTGCGTATAAATCCCGACTGCGTGGGTTCGGCGCCGCGGATCGATGCGGGCATAAAAGAGGTGCGGCGAAGTATCCAGACTCATGGAATCGCTGGATGCGTGTCGCCCCGTTCCCCACAATTCGGTAATCGGATGCGTGCGCTGGAATTCAACCACGCGCTCGTTCGCGCGCGACAGTCGGCCAGGCATCTCGAGCGCCCGCATCGCCGTCGCGATGGGCGCCAGATCGAGTTGTGGGACCATCGCCACGACGCTTTTCGCGTCGAGATCCGTTCCGTGTGCGATCAGCCCCGCGTATAACGAGACCAGTTCGTTCGCATCGCGCGCGCGACGCGCCAGCAGCGTTTCGCTGAAACCGCTGTGAGCATCCATCTCGATGAGCAGATCGGCTAACTGCGTTGTGCCGATTTCCTTGAACATCAAGTCGCGCATCCGTCTCGGGAGGCCATCGGTGGGCAACGCTTCAATCGCTGACAGGTGCAATGCACCGTCCGTCCCGACAATGACCCGTCCGGCCACCAGCGCTTCTTCGAGTGCCGCCAGCCCCGCCTTAAGGTGGCTCAATAGCCGTTCCAAGAAGGGTTCCGCCGTGTGGGACAAGCCGAGCGATGACAGATGCCGATCACGCTCGCACTCCCACCGCGCCGGCGGAATCAGCAGCTGATCACGGGCGCGGAACGACAGGCTATGGCTGGTCCAGACCGATCCGCGTCGCAAACCCCTGCGCAACCCCGTGATCGCCGAAGCCTCCAGCGCCCGCATCGCACGTACCCGGTCCTCCCCCTCGACGAGGTCCCGCCAGCTTGCGCTTACTGGCACCTCGCAGTCGGAGGGGAGTTCGGTCACGGCGCGGTCGTGCAGCGAGCTGACGAGTTCGAGCTGTCGCAGGCTCGGCTCAGCCTCCCTGCCGGACAGCTCCAGTTCGCGTAACGGCACCAGCAGGTTGCGGATGCGATGATGATCGTCGGTCAGCGTTTCGCGAACGCTGGCTGCGTGACTCGTCGGCGGCTTGTCTGACAGATCCTCGAGCAACTTGCCAATGTCGTCGAGCCGTCCTTCTGCGGAGCGGCTTGTATCGTTGACGAGCGCCTTGATCGACATCAGCTGCTGGCGGTACTCGACAGCGGACCGGGCTTGCTTGACCGTCGTCCGATCGTAGGCGTGCCGGACGAGATCAGACACGCGGCGACCCGTTTGGTAGAGCAGCGCGTCGGTCAACTCCAGCAGCGTGAAGTGCAAGAAGAAGATCAGCTCGATCGTGCGCGTCGACGCCTTGAGCTCACGAACCTTGGCGGGACGCCGGGCCTGTATGCGCTGTGCATAGGCACGCTGCTTCTCGATCGGCACCGCGTCCAGGTTCCACGTATGAGTGCCGAGTGACTTGAGGAAACGGACCTGCGAAAGTGTTTCGGTAATGGTAGACGGGCTGTGCCGTGCCGGTGGCGTCTTCAGCCATTCGAGCACGGTCATCCCTGACGTGCCGTGTTGCGTGGACAAGATCGCATCGGCGCGCATCAGTTCGGCGTCGCTGACGGTCGTCTGAATCGTGGCGAGCAGACCGCGTTCGGCCTCCGCCCAGATCGCTCGCCCCAAATCCCGCAGCGTTCGCTCGGCAGGAATCAACAGTCGCCGCTCGTACAGCCAGTAATGCGCATGCTGGACGAGTTCGTCGAGCGTCAGCGATTCGGCCGCATCCTGACGCATCCATGTTCCGAGGCCGGCCCACTGGTCGGCGCCGATCGACGTCAGGCCGAGGTATTCACACGCCCACACCTGGTGCTCGTATTGAGTCTTGTAGCGTTGGTAGAGCGTGCGCAGCGATGCGATCGACGGCGTCGGCAGACCGAGTCGCTCGCCGACATAGCGCAACAGTTGCCGTGGAAGGGTGCCAACGTGGTCCAGCGTGTGGCCGCTGGCCCGCAGAAAGACCAGTTGAACGGCGGCGCCCGCGCGACGATCGCGCCGGAAACGTTCGTTGATCGCAGCTACGTCGCTGTCGATCAGCGCGAAGTAGCGCTCGACGTCGAACTCCGACAGTCGCGCGGGTAAGCGATCTTGCCCCACATACCGAAATTCCAGGCCTGGCATCTGCTGCCTCCCGTCACGGTCGCAATTAAAAATTGCGGGCACGTAGCTTACCGCAGATCGCGGCCGGGACTGCCGACGGTAGCCGGAATCGACCGCAAGGCCTTGCTACAGAAGGCTTTGCGGCGAAACCGCCAGATTTTGCACGAAAAGGACGATTACCCCACGCCGTCGGATCTGCAGGACCGCTGGGCATTCGTGTTCGAGCGCGACGGCAAGGTCGGCGAGGATCGCATCCCGGCCGAAGCGCCGCTGGCGACCTTCGACGGCACGTACCATGCGCGCGTGCGGGCCGACGGCAGCGCGCGCGTCGACGTGAGCGTCATCCAGAACGGGAACCTGCTGTGGTCGCTGATGAACGCCGACTACGCGCAGGGCGCGACCGCCGTCGACCAGCACCTGTGCAACGGGTGGCTCAACGAGCCGGTCGAATGCCGCATCGACCGGCCGGGCACGAGCGACGCGTGGGCCGGCGGCTACCGGATCCGCGCGCAGGGCGTCGACCGACGCGCGCTCGACCGCACGTCGAGCGGCTACGTGTACAACGGCGGCGCCAGCTGGCGCGACAAGTGGGAGCAGCTCGCGACCTACCGGAGCGACGGCGACGTCGGCGACCTGTACGTGGGCGACCAGGAGGAAACGCGCATCGACGTGCGGATCGACGGCGTCGAGGCGGCCCGGCCGCTCACCGCCTGCGCCGCGCATTCGCCGTGGTTCGACGTCGACGTGACGCCGCAAGCGGGCGGGAACGGCGTCGCGTACCGTCAGCGCGTGGTGCAGAAGGCGCGCTGGTTGAGTCACGACGACCTGAACAGCGACGCGTTCGGCCGCTTCCTCGACGATGCGCAGCGCTGCACGAACACGCTGCGGCAGACGGTGTCGGTGCCGCCCGCCGCATAGGCGCGCGGAGCGGGACGTTTTTCGAGGAAAGACGCAGGATGTGCGCGCGGCAAGGCCGGGGCTGCATGTGACGGTGAAGTCGTCCGGCGGCATGGCGCGGCGACGCCGCCGCGCCCGCGACAGGCGCACCGCCGGCAGCAGCCGGACCGCCATGCACACTCAATGACACGGTTCTCGCGCCGGCCGGCATTCCCGGCCGCTGACGATTCCCGCGCACCGAGGCCGGCAATCATCCGCCTTCATCCCCCCTCCCGACGGGCCGGCAAACAACACTCGCCCGTCGCCATCTGGCGCAATCCGCGATCGTTCCGCGATAATTCGTCGTCTCGCCTGCTGAGCACGCCGAAGTTCGATCGAACCCGGCCCGCTCCGAGGCGAACAGCATGTCGGACCTACGAAAAGCATCCACGGCGCAACCGGGCCGCGCCGTCAGACAACACTTCCGGGGAACGTCGCCGCAGCCGGCAGCACGTCCTTGATAAGGAAATAACAAAGATGGATTTGCTGCGCTTCCTGCTGCTCCTGCGGATCCGCTTCGTCGGGCGCCTGCTCGGCCGCGTGCTGCGGCCGCTCGTCGGCAACGTGTCGTGTACCGCTCCGGCATGGGCCGGCTTCGCGGTCGCGACGGTGCGCCGCCGCCCGTGGCATGCGGCCGGCGCGGTCGTGCTCGGCGCCGCGCTCGCCGGCGCCTAGCACGGGTACCAGCACCGCCCGAACCCGCCCGAGCCCGAGACGGTGAGCTTCACCGTGAAGCCGCCGGCCGTGACGACCTACGACACCGACGAGAACGGCCGCCCGAAAGTCACGATCCATCCGCTCGACATCGTGTTCTCGCGTTCGGCCGCGCCGCTCGACCGCGTCGGCAAGGCGGTAGAGCACGGCATCGAGCTCGCGCCCGCGCTGAAGTGCGGCTGGCTATGGGTCGACGACAAGACGCTGCGCTTCACGCCGCTGACCGACTGGCCGGTCGGCGCGCACGTCGAAGGGCGGTTCGCGGTGCACCAGGCGTTCGCGCCGCAGGTGACAATGGCCGACGACCGCTTCGCGTTCGACGTCGTGCCGTTCACCGCGCAGTTCGGCGAAAACGAGTTCTGCCAGGACCCGGACAACCCCGCGCAGAAGCAGGCGATCCTCGCGCTGCAGTTCAACTACCCGGTCGATCCGGCCGAATTCGAGAAGCGCATCGGGCTCGTGCTGGTCGGCCGCGACGGCAAGAGCACGACGCCGCTGCGCTATTCGGTGTCCTACAACGACGCCAGGCTGCGGGCCTGGGTGCATTCGCAGCCGCTCGAGATTCCGCGCGAACCGCTGTCGGTGCGCCGGCGCAACTGATCCCGCCTTCAACGCCGGCGTTGCCTTGAACGCGCGCGCCGCGTCCACCATCCCGTAGGTGCCGTTGACGTCACCTGCCCGTCGGCCCGCACCTGCAGCGCCTGGTCGCCGCGCACGAGCTCCCATGCGTACAGCGCGCCGTGCGTCGGCAGGCGCAGGTTGATGCAGTCGTGGCCGGTCAGGTCCTGCTGCGTCGGTCCGGATGGTCGTGCAGCATCGGCGCGCCCCGCGGTCACGGCAGCGTCCTGATCACGTAGTCGGTCGCGTTGATGCGCACGGTGCCGGCCGGCTTGTCGCGTAGCTCGGCGACGGCCGACAGCTCGGCCTCGATCTCGCCGAAGCGCGGCGCGAGATTCTGCAGCAGGCGCTCGCCGGCTTCGGTCGGCGCGACGCTGTGGGTCGTGCGGGTCAGCAGACGCACGCCGAGCCGCGTTTCGAGCGCTCCGATCGTGTAGCTCACCGCGGATTGCGACACGCCGAGCTGCGCGGCCGCGCGCGTGAAGCTGCGCTCGCGCGCGACCGCGATGAAGGCGAGCAGGTCGGCAAAGTCGTCGCGCGGCATGGGTCGATCCGGTGGATAAGTGCACGGGCATCCTATCACGGGGTTGCACGATACGGCGGCCGGCGGCCGCGTGGCGCGACGACGGGCGTCAGCCCGCGTGCGGCGCGGCGCCCGTGCGGCCCGCGACGTCGTCGGTGCGTTTGCGCAGCGCGTAGCCGCTGCGCTGGAACGACGACGCGAAGAACAGCACCTGATAGCGGATCGCGTTCACCCAGTAGTCCCACGTGTGGCCGCCGGGCCGCTCCGCGTAGTCGTGCGGCACGCCGACCGCGACGAGCCGTTCGTGCAGCGTGCGGTTCGAGCCGACCAGCGTATCGTCGGTCCCGCAATCGATCGTCAGGTCCATGTGCGCATGCGCGAACGCACGCGCGTTCTCGACCATTGCGTTGCGGTTCCAGAACGACGGATGGCGCGTACGATCGCCGAACACGTGGTCGATGCGCGGCTCGTCGTCGCATGCGCGCGGATCGACCGCGCCGCTGATGCTGCCGGCCGCGCCGAACGCGTCCGGCCGGTCGAGCGCAATGCGCAGCGCGCCGAAGCCGCCCATGCTGAGCCCGGTGATCGCGCGCGCGCGTTTCGTGGCGATGGTGCGGAAATGCGAGTCGACGTAGGACACGACTTCCTTGCCGACGAAGGTCTCGTAGCGGCTGCCCGATTCGAACCGGCTGACGATGTACCAGCTTTCGTGGCCGCCGTCAGGCATCACGAGGATCACGCGGTAGCGGTCGGCCAGCTCGCCGAGGTGCGTGTTGGCGGTCCAGTCGGTACGGTCGCCGCCCGAGCCGTGCAGCACGTAGACGGCGGGGAAGCGTTCGGCGCGGGTCCCGCTGCGGCCGCCGCCGCGCTCGCCGCGCACGTAGGCGTCGGGCAGCACGACGGTCGCCG